>NZ_BAAJYS010000083.1:0-14895 GCF_057543315.1 Acidovorax sp. KPB24-07 | reverse complement strand
GGAGCGGGCCGACAAGGCGCTCTACCGCGCCAAGCACAACGGCCGCAACCGCTTCGAAGCCGGCTGACCGCCGCAGGCCGGCGGCACGCACGCCGCCGCGCAGTGCGCTGCCACGGCCCCGTGCGCTGGCCGAGTTGGAGGCTTGGGCTTACAAGCGCGCACCCGGCGCCCACCCACAATCGCGCACATGAAAAAAAACAGGCCGCACCCTGCTCACCGTAGCACTCACCTTCGTGGCCACCACCGCCATCGTGCTGTTCGCGCTGAACTTCACCGCCGGCGAGAAGAAAGTGCAGCACCAGATCCCGCGCCTGTACACCACCGCCCACCCGCAGTACGAACGCGCCATGGGCAGCCTGCTGGGCCCGGGCATCACCAGCGGCAACGAGGTGGTGGAGCTGCTCAACGGTGACCAGATCTTTCCGCCCATGCTGGCCGCCATCCGGGCCGCGCAGAAAAGCGTCACCTTCGAAACCTACATCTACTGGTCCGGCGACATCGGCAAGCAGTTCGCCGATGCCCTGAGCGAGCGCGCCCGTGCCGGCGTGAAGGTGCATGTGCTGCTGGACTGGGTGGGCAGCTCCAAGATGGACGAGAGCTACTTCACCGAGATGAAGGCGGCCGGCGTGGAGGTCGAGAAATTCCACAAACCCCACTGGTACAACCTGGCCCGCCTGAACAACCGCACCCACCGCAAGCTGCTCGTCACCGACGGACTGGTGGGCTTCACCGGCGGGGTGGGCATCGCACCCGCATGGACCGGCAACGCGCAGGACCCCGACCACTGGCGCGATTCGCACTACCAGGTCAAGGGCCCGGCGGTCGCGCAGATGCAGGCCACCTTCCTGGACAACTGGCTCAAGGTCACGGGCAAGGTGATGCATGGCGAGGCGTACTTTCCCGCCATCGCCCAGAGCGGCACGCAGAAGGCGCAGATGTTCTCCAGCTCCCCCTCCAGCGGCAGCGAGAGCATGCAGCTCATGTACCACCTGGCCATCACCTCGTCCGAGCGCAGCCTGGACCTGTCGGTGGCGTACTTCGTGCCCGACGACCTGACCCGGCAGCTGATGCTGGACGCCCTGGCGCGCGGCGTGCGCATCCGGCTCATCACGCCCGTCGAGCACACCGACACCGAAACCGTCAAGGCCGCCTCCCGCGCCACCTGGGGCGAACTGCTGCAGGCCGGCGCCGAGATCTACGAGTACGAGCCCACCATGTACCACTGCAAGGTCATGATCGTGGACCAGCTCATGGTGTCGGTGGGCTCCACCAACTTCGACAACCGATCGTTCCGGCTGAACGACGAGGCCAACCTGAACGTGTACGACGCACCATTCGCGCAACGCCAGACGGTCGTGTTCGAAGACGACCTGAAAAGGTCGCGGCGGGTGACCCATCAGGACTGGCTGGATCGGCCGATGAAGGAGAAGCTGGCCGAGCGGATGGCGTCGCTGCTCGGCTCGCAGCTGTAGTCCGCGGTGGCCGGCGGGGCACCTGCCCCAGCCGCTCGCGGCGCGTTGGCCGGCGGCGGGTGCCTTCTCGGGTGGCGAACTCCAGGGCGGTGCAGGCCTTGCATGGCGTGTCCACCGGCTCCCGGCCGGCCCCCGCTTTTGCGCTTACATTCCATGCTCCGAGAGGGCGGGACGCGTGCGTCGGCGCCCTGACTTCTTTGCACCAGGGCGGGAAAATTGAGCTCCACAACCGTATCGGCAGGCACTACGTCGCAGTGCGCGCAGCTTGCGCAGGCCATCGTTCAAAACGTAGAGAAGGTGCTAGAGGGCAAGCGCCCCCAGATCGAGCTGGCCTTGGCCGCGATCATGGCCGGCGGGCATCTTCTGATCGAAGACGTGCCGGGGCTGGGCAAGACGATGCTGGCGCGCGCACTGGCGGTGTCGGTGGGGCTGTCGTTCAAGCGCATCCAGTTCACGGCGGACCTGATGCCGTCCGACATCGTGGGCGGACCGGTCTACAACCCCAAGGATGGCAGCTTCATGCTGCGCCCCGGCCCGGTGTTTGCCAACATCGTGCTGGCCGATGAAATCAACCGTGCCAATCCCCGCGCCCAATCGGCGCTGCTGGAATGCATGGAGGAAGGGCAGATCACCCTGGACGGGCAGACCCTGCCGCTGCCTGCGCCCTTCGCCGTGCTGGCCACGCAGAACCCCATCGACATGGCGGGCACCTACCCCCTGCCGGAGGCCCAGCTCGACCGGTTTCTGATCCGCCTGTCGCTGGGCTATCCCGACAGCGACACCGAGGCCGGGCTCATCACGAGCCAGCAGTTTTCCCACCCCATCCAACGCCTGCAGCCGGTTTGCGGCGCCGGGCAGTTCGAGCAACTGGTGGCCGGTGCGCGCAACGTGTCGATCACGCCGGAGGTGGCCCAGTTCATCACCGCGATCGTGTCGGGCACCCGCAGGCATCCGGCGATCCGGTTCGGCGCCAGCCCGCGGGGCACGCTTGGCTTGGCGCGCATGGCGCGGGCGCTCAGTTGCATCCGGGGGCGTTCCTATGTGGACCCGGCCGTCGTGCGCGAAGCGGCAGTGCCTGTGCTGGCCCACCGCATCATCGTGCAGACACAGGGCGCGCAGCCCAAGCCGGCGGCCGACCTGATCCAGGACATCCTGCTGTCGCAGCGCACGCCGGTGTAGGGCCCAGGGCATGGAGCGCTGGCTTTCCAGGTCGCGGGTGTTGCTCGCGCTGTGCGGGGTGCTGCTGGTCGCAGCGCTCAATCGCCGCGACCCCATGGTCTACGGCATGTTCCTTTTTCTCGCGACCGTGACCGTGCTGGGGTTCGTGGTGCCTTGGCTTTCATTGCGCACCACCACCGTGCGGCTGCAGACCGCTGCCGGCACCGAGGTGATCGAAGGCACCGCATGCGATCTGAACATCGTGGTGGAGCGGCGTGCCCGTTGGCCCGCCTTTTTGGTCGAGATCGAAACCGAGTGGGAGTGGGCTTCGCAACGCGTGGTGCTGCGCCAGACCTTGCCGATCGTCCGAGCGCGGAAAAGCGCGCCTGCATCAGGAACGGCGCTGGCTGGCGTGGTGCGCTTTCCGTGCCGCGGACATTACCGGCTGGTGGCGGTGCGCCTGTCCAGCGGCTTTCCTCTGGGATTGGTCCACGCACGCCACAGCATGCAGTGCCCGGACATCGCCCTGCATGTGCTGCCGCGTGCGCAACCGGTGCACTGGCCGCTGTCATGGAGCGTGGCGGCCGACCCGCGTGGCGAGTTGACCTTGTGGCAAAGGGGGGCGTCGTTCGAATTGGGCGCAATGCGCACATACCAGCACGGAGATGCCGTGGGCCGCGTGAACTGGCGCGCGTCGGCCCGCGCTGGCGAACTGGTGATCCAGCACTTTCAGCAAACCGGTGCCATCCGCTTGCGCGTGGTGGTGCATTCCCCTTCGCTGCCGGCCTTGGGGAATGCGGACAGCGCGGGCGAGCAGGCCATTCGTCTGGCGGTTGGCGTGTGCGACGCGGCTGCGGCCCACGGTGCGCAGTTGTTCCTTTATGGAAGTGCCGACCCGTCGCCGATGCAGGATGCTGCGTTGGCACGCCGTGCGCTGGCCGCAGCCTTGCCTGCCGGCGAAGACGGTTTGCGCTGGGCCAGCGCCCGCGCGGCGAACGACGCCGCTGCCGGGGAGCAGGTGGCGTTGGTGATCCCCTGCGATCTGCCGGTCATGGCGTTGCAGTCGGCGCTGGCCGAATGGAGCGGCCTGGATTGCGCCGTGGTGGTCTGCATCGCCCTCGGACGCGCCGGCACGACCGCGCGAACCACCGCGGCCGCGCAACTGCGTCGGACCGCCGCCAGCGCAGGGTGTGCCACTTTCATGGAGTCGCAACGTGACGCCCGGTGACACCCCATGGGCCCTGCCCATCGCCGCCCGCAGGCCTTCCGCACCGGCACCTTCGCCCGCGCTTCAGAGCCGTGGCGTGATCGTGTTCGCGGGATTGAGCTATCTTTTCATCGCGTTTGCGTTTTCGTACCTGGACCGAAGATTCAGGGGATTCGGCTTCGAAAGCCTGCTGTGGCTGGTGTGGGCCTTGCTTGGCTTCGGTGCGGGCGCGATCCATCTGAAGCGGCCCGAAGGCGCAGGCAGAACCCAGTGGCGTGTGCTGGGCTTGCTCGGGTTCGTCCTTGCGCTGTTTCCTGGCGTGGCGCTGTACGCCTTTCCCCGATGGGTGTGCGTGGCCCTGCTCATCGTCATGGGAGCCCGCGCTGCCACGATGCGAACCCGGCGCGATTTCTACCTCACCCTCACGGTCGTCTTCGCCGTGAGCTTCATGGTGGCGACGCACTACAACGCCGACTGGAGCCTCTGGTTCTATCTGGGGCCGGCCTGGCTGTTCGGGGCCCTCGCGCTCGCATGGCTGCACGCGGAGGGCGTGGCCATTTCGCGCGCCACCAAACTGTCGATGGCGATCGGCTTCGTGGGGCTGTCGTTCCTGCTGGCGTCGATGCTCTTTCTTTTTGCGCCCCGGCCACCCGTACTGGGCTTCGGCTTTTTGCCGCCCGGCGCCGACGTGCCCAGCCTGTTCGATAAACCGGCGGGCGACGCGGGAGGGGCGGCTGGCCAAAGCAGCCGGCCGGATGGCGGCGGTGCGGGGCCGGCACAGGGCGGTTCCCAGGGGGGCGTCACGCCACAGCCAGGAGGTTTGGCACAGCAGTGGGGCCGCATGTTGGACCACATGCGCGAGGCGGCGCGCGACCGTTCCGTGCCGCAGTGGCAGCGCAGTGTCATCCAGGGGGCGGTCGGTGTCGCCCAGGGGTGGTTGGATCGACTGGCCAGCACCCATGGCACGACACGACCGGCGGGCGGTGCGGGGACCGGGGCGGGCGAGGGCGCAGGCACGCTGGAATCCCCAGCGACCACTGGCGCGGCCCGACGGCTCAGTCTCCTCGACCTGTTGCTCTGCGTGGCGCTTTTTCTGGCCGCCGCGCTGCTGTTCCGCTACCGTTATCGGATTGGGCTTGCGGCCGCACTGAGCGTGTCCTGGCTCCTGGCCCGGCCGTTTCCCGCGCAATCGATGTGGCTGTCTGCCCGGGCCATGACCTGGTGCCTGCGGGTTCGTCGCCATCCACCCCTGCCGGGCCAATCGGTGCGCGAGCATTGGTCGTCCCTCGAGGGTGCGGCGCCTATGGCCCGTCAATGGCTGGGCCATGCCTTGGAGAGCTATTGCGCCACGCGCTTCGGTGGCGTTCCGGCCACCCGCCAGCGCGCGCTGCACATGCGGCAGGCGGTGCAGGGCACCTGCGACCTTCTGAAGGGTGCGATGCCCGAGCTGGGACGTTGATGCCGGTCGCTCAACCGGGGTGGGCGTTGATCGGGTCGGAACCGGCCGGGGGGCGTGCCATCCCCGTCAAAAATACGAGGAAGCAACCGAATGACTGAAAAGACCGTGCCCCAGTGGCTCAAGGGAGTGGTGCTGATTTTTCTGCTGCTGCTGGCGCTGATGGTGTTCACCAACCGCGACCGAATGGACGTGTACGGCCGCTATTTCCGCGAGACCTCGCCGTCCGTGACGCTGCGCCTGGCCGAGCTGTCGTCCACCATGGACGAAGCCGCGCTCAAGCAGCACTTCGCTGGCGTGCCTTTGCGCTGTGTGGGCCAAGCCCCGGGCGCGGACAGCCTGGGCGATCGCGTTTGCTACGCGACCGTCAGCCAGGCGGACGGCCACGGCGCCCTGACCCTGGCCAATTTCTTCCGGGAGGGCCACTTGGTGCGAACCATGGTGCACGTGCCCTGGTGGGTGCATGGCACCTGGATCGACCGTTTCAATGCGGCCTATGGCACGCCCCGCCAGGCAGGCAAGGTCTCCGCCTGGGGCGGCCCGGTGCTGCGCTGGAACATGCCCAACGGCTATGTGGACTTCAACCGGGACCGCAGCTTCAATCCGCTGGAATGGAACGTCATCCTGTGGACGGGGCGCTGAGGCGCGTGCGAACGGGTGCATGCCCCGTGAGGGCCGCCCTGTTTTATCGCGCTGGCGGCGTCGACTGGATGAACGCCTCCACATCGTCCACCACCGGCGCGACCCAGCGCAGCGGCCACGCGAATGCGCCGACGAGCGTGGTGTGGCTGGCGCGGGGATAAGACTTCAGCGTGACCGGCACGCCAGCGGCCTGCAGCTTCTGCGCCATCTGCTGGGTGCTGCGCTCCGGGCTCACGAGCCGGTCGTTAACCGGGGCCGCCAGGAAGGTGCGCGGCGCACCAGGGTGTGCGAACTCGATGGGCTGGGCCTTGGGCGGGTAGTTCGGGTGGAAAAAGACCGGCTGCGCTTGCGGGTTGTCGGTGGGAAAGAAGTCGTACGGCCCCGCCAGGCCGATCCAGCCGGCAAGCTCGTTCGGCGTGTGGCCCGTGGGCTGCAGCCAGCGCGGGTCCAGCGCCAGCATCGCCGCGTTGTAGCCGCCCGCACTGTGGCCCATGGCGAACACCCGTTTCGGGTCGCCACCCCACTGCGCCGCATGGTCCAGGCCATAGGCCACGGCCAGTGCGCTGTCCTGCAGGAATTCGGGGTAGCGCACCTCGGGGTAGAGGCGGTAGTCGGCCACCATCGTCAGAACGCCCCGTGCCGCGAGCGCTTCGCCCAGGAACAGGTAGTCGCCGCGCTCGCCGCTGTTCCAGGAGCCGCCATAGAAGAACACCGCGACCGGCCAGCCGGCCGCTGGCGCCGTCGTTTTCGGCCGGTAGATGTCCAGTTGCTGGCGTGGCAGCGTGCCGTAGGCCACGCCGGCCTGGAGGGTGTGGCTGTCCTTGGCCGTGAGCGCATTGAGCGTGCCGACCGCGGAGCAGCCGGTCAGCCACGCGGCCAAGGCCAGGATGCCGGTGACTTGCCATGCCGCGCGGGCCCATGAACGGTGAGGGTGTTTCAATCGCGCCTCCAAGTGGGTGGTCCGGCGATCGGGCCGGGACACAGGCGACAGGCCGGTGCCGGGCGGATTATGGTTGGCGCGCCAGCGCCTTGGCCGTCAGAGATGACGCCGCCATGGCGCGGGTGTCACTGCCGAAATCGCGATGCTTCCGAACCGGCCTTGCCCGCGGATGTCAGGCCGCGGTCGGGAGCGCTGGTACCCGCTGCGCACGGTAGCTGGCCGTGCCGGACGCCCAGGCCACCAGACGGTCGATGTTGGGGTGCTTGCCGGGGTGGGCGTGTGCATCGGCCGTGTGCTCTGCGTACCACTCCAGGCCCAGGCTGGCCGCTGCGGGCGTGATGGTGCCGCCGTACAAGGTGGACAACGCGTTGTAGACGGCCAGGGAGCCCGCTTGTCCGGGCTTGTTTTCCAGCGTGGCGATGACCTGTCCGTCCGGGCCCAGCAGGTGCAGGGCGGAGAGGTCGGCAACGGATGGGAGTTGTTGAAGGCGCGAGGAAAAGTTCATTCTCGAAATCGGGAGTGCGATGCGTCCCTGGCGCTGGATGGCCAGGGACTTCCATCGTTGGATAACGGGACCGGCCCGCGACGGCGATGGCCGCCGTTGTCCGGGCTGGCTGTTGCGTTGGCTTACTTGCCCCAGGAGTCCTTCAGGCCCACGGCCAGATTGAACACCGGCTTGCCCGCCGCATGGTCCTTACTGTCCGCCACGAAGTACCCGTGCCGCTCGAACTGGAACTGGTCGCCCGGTCGGGCGTTGGCCAGCGAGGGCTCCACGATGGCCGTCACGACCTTCAGGCTGTCCGGGTTCAGCAGCGTGAGGAAGTCTTTTCCGCCGGCATCGGGCTGCGCATCGGTGAAGAGCCGGTCGTACATGCGCACCTCCGCCTTCACGCCATCGGCCACGCCCACCCAGGTGATGGCGGCCTTCACCTTCACGGTGTCGGCACCGGGGGTGCCGCTCTTGGTGTCGGGCACCACGGTGGCCAGCACTTCGGTGATCCGGCCGTCGGCGTCCTTGTTGCAGCCCGTGCATTCGATCACGTAGCCGCCCTTGAGGCGCACCTTGTTGCCGGGGAACAGGCGCTTGTATCCCTTGGGGGGCACTTCCTCGAAGTCTTCGCGCTCGATCCACACCGCCTTGCCGATCGTGAAATGGCGCAGGGGCGATTCGGTGCCCTCGGGCGGGTGGGGCAGGGCGGGCAGGCTGCAGGGCTCCAGGTGGCCGGCACCCATCACCTCGTCCCAGTTGGTCAGCACCAGCTTGACGGGGTTGAGCACCGCCATGCCGCGGTGGGCCTTGGCTTCCAGGTCTTCGCGCAGGCAGCCTTCCAGCGTGCTGTAGTCGATCCAGCTGTAGTCCTTGGTCACGCCGATGCGTTCGCAGAACAGGCGGATCGATTCGGGCGTGTAGCCGCGGCGGCGCAGGCCGACGATGGTGGGCATGCGGGGATCGTCCCAGCCGGTCACGATGCCGTTGTCCACCAGGTGCTTGAGCTTGCGCTTGCTGGTGACCACGTAGGTGAGGTTCAAGCGCGCGAACTCGTACTGGCGCGGCTGCGGCGCGGCGATGAGGCCGCCCTCCACCAAGCGGTCCATGAGCCAGTCGTAGAAGGGGCGCTGGTCTTCGAATTCCAGCGTGCAGATGCTGTGGGTGATGTGCTCCAGCGCGTCCTCGATGGGGTGGGCGAAGGTGTACATCGGGTAGATGCACCACTGGTTGCCGGTGTTGTGGTGCTCGGCGTGCTTGATGCGGTAGATGGCCGGGTCGCGCAGGTTGATGTTGGGCGAGGCCATGTCGATCTTCGCGCGCAGCACGCCTGCGCCGTCGGGCAGCTTGCCCTCGCGCATTTCGCGAAAGCGCGCGAGGTTTTCGGCCACGGTGCGGCTGCGAAAGGGGCTGTCCACGCCGGGCTTGCCGAAGTCGCCACGGTTGGTGCGCATCTCGTCGGGGGTCTGCTCGTCCACGTAGGCCTTGCCGTTTTCGATCAGGTACTCGGCCGCGCGGTACATGAAATCGAAATAGTTGCTGGCGTAGTACAGGTGGTCGGCGCCGTCGCCGCTGGCCTTCCAGTCGAAGCCGAGCCAATGCACGGCATCGATGATGGCGTCCACGTACTCCTGGTCTTCCTTCTCCGGGTTGGTGTCGTCGAAGCGCAGGTGGCACACGCCGCCGTAGTCGGCAGCCAGTCCGAAATTCAGGCAGATGCTCTTGGCATGGCCGACGTGCAGGTAACCGTTGGGTTCGGGGGGGAAGCGCGTGCGGATCTTCGCCGGGTCGGGCTGCCCGCCGGCATGGTGGGCCGCATCGCCGGGCGTGCCGCCCCAGCGCGCCTGGGCATGCGTGCCCTTGGCGAGATCGCTCTCGATGATCTGGCGAAGAAAATTGCTGGGCTTGGCCGCGGCGTTGGAGGAGGGGTCGAGGGGGGCTGGGGAACTCATGGCGGCATTCTAGGCGGCGGTGCTGGGGGCGTTACCGGGTGAAACACAGCGCGCTACGTCCAGAAACAACATTGCAGGCGGTTTGTGCCATCCTTTCGGACATGTGATGCGTTGAGCATCCACGGGCGTTCCGCGATGGCGGGGCTCCCATCCAAAGGAGATTTCCATGACGAACAGCCGCTCTCTCTCAGCCATGGCCGCCACCGCCGGCGTGGCGCTCGCCCTCCTGGCGGGCACCGGTGCCGCCCAGGCACGCGATATTTCCTGGTCTGTGGGCATCGGGGCGCCCGGCGTGGCGGTCGGGGTCGGAGGCGGCGGCTACCCCGTCGTGGTGGCACCGCCAGCCTATTACCCGCCGCCCCGTCCCGTCTATTACGGCCCGCCCCCGGTGGTCTACGCACCCCCCCCTGTCTACTACCCGCCGCCACGGCCGGTGTACTACGCGCCCCCGCCTCCGGTGGTGGTCGCCCCCTACGGGTACTACGGCGGCGGCCGCCACTGGCACGGACGGGACCGGGGCTACTACGGTCGCTGAAACCCATCGCTGTCCCCTGGCTGCCCAGCAGTCCCAACGGCCCGTCGGGGCCGTTTTCTTTGGGAGCGCCACGCATAATTCGCCCTGTTCGCGTTCGCCGACTGGCGGCGACGCCTTGCCTGGAGTGCTGGCCCTGTGAAAACCGTCTTTGTCCTCAACGGACCCAATCTGAACCTGCTCGGCACGCGCGAGCCCTCGGTGTACGGCGTGCACACGCTGGCCGATGTGGAGCGGCTGTGCGCACAGGCGTGCGAGCGCCATGGGTTTGCGCTGCAGTTCCGCCAGAGCAACCACGAGGGCGACCTGGTGGACTGGATCCATGAGGCCGGCCGCCTCCACGGTGCTGGCGAACTGGCCGGCGTGGTGCTGAATGCCGCGGCCTACACCCACACCAGCGTGGCACTGCTGGATGCCGTCAAGGGCACGGGCGTGCCGCTGGTGGAGTTGCACATCAGCAACGTGCATGCCCGCGAAGCCTTCCGCCACCATTCCTATCTGTCCGGCGTGGCGCGCGCGGTGATGTGCGGGTTCGGCGTGCAGGGCTATCCGCTGGCCATCGACGGCCTGGCGGGATGGTGACGGTGCCCACCGCCCCAGTGGCCTACCCCGGATCTGCCGGGGCCGCGGCGCCCGATGGCACCCCGCCCGAAGTGCGGCGCCTGCAGGCGTTGGCCACGCGGCACACCACGCCTTGCGGCGACGGCGATCTGGTGTGGCACTCCTGGGGCCCGGCCGTGCCCGGGCAGCCGCCGCTGGTGCTGCTGCACGGCGGCAGCGGCAGCTGGACCCACTGGGTGCGCAACATCGAAGACCTGGTCGCGGCGGGCTACCAGGTCTGGGTGCCGGATCTGCCCGGTTTCGGGGAGTCCGCTCTGCCCCCGACGGGCGCCGATGCCGACGCGCTGGTCGAGCCGCTGTGCGAGGGCATGCGCGCGCTGTGGGGGCCGCAGCCGTGCGATCTGGTGGGGTTCTCGTTCGGCGGCATGGTGGCGGGCCTGCTGCTGGCCGATCACCCCGAGCTGGCCCGGCAACTGGTCATCGTGGGCGCGCCGGCCATGGGCGTGGTGCCGCACCGCCAGTTCGAACTGAAAGCCTGGCGGCACCTGCCCGCGGACCAGCAGCCGCAGGTGCACCGCCACAACCTGGCCGTGCTGATGCTGCAGGATCCGGCGCTCATCGAAGGCCTGGCGCTTGGTCTGCACGTGGCCAACGTGGTGCGCGACCGCATGCCGCGCCGCCGGCTGGCGCACACCGACATCCTGGCGCGCTCGCTGCCCCGGGTGACCTGCCCGGTGCACGCCATCTATGGCCGCAACGATGCCCTCTACAAGCGCTGGATCGTGGAGCTCGAGGCGGCGTTCCGGGCGGTGGTGCCGGACTTCCGCGGCCTGGACTTCATCCCCGAGGCCGGCCACTGGGTGCAGTTCGAACAGCCCCGGCCCTTCATGGCCGCGTTGCTGGCCGCGCTGGCAGACGGGGCACAGCCGGCTGCCGCATCCCTGGCGGCCGGCCGATGACCGCGCCGCCGGCGGCCTTCGTGCCCCAGGTGGACGAGCGCGAGGTGGAGATCACCGCCATGCGGGCGCAGGGCGCTGGCGGGCAGAACGTCAACAAGGTGTCCAGCGCAGTGCACCTGCGCTTCGATATCGCAGCGTCTTCGTTGCCCGACGGCGTGAAGGAGCGCCTGCTCGCGCTGCGCGACAGCCGGATCACGCAGGAGGGCGTGCTGGTCATCAAGGCCCAGCAGTACCGCAGCTAGGAAGCGAACCGCCTCGACGGACTCCAGCGCCTGCAGGCCCTGGTGGCCAGCGTGGCGCAGCCGCCGCGCACCCGCCGGGCCACCAAGCCGACCTATGGCTCCAAGCAGCGCCGCCTGGAATCCAAGAGCGTGCGCTCGGGCATCAAGGCGCTGCGCGGCCCGGTGCGCGACTGAAAAGGCGGGGGGCGTCCCGGCGAGCGTTCGCTGGCCCGTGGCGGCACAGGCTGCGCCGATCGCCGCGGGGGTTGGAACCGCCGCCACCGACCCCATCTGTCGGCAACCGAGGAATCTTCATGTCCGATCTGGAACGGGCCCGCGCACCCACCGACAGCGGCAGGAATGCCGAACTCCCCGCGCTGTATCTCTCCCATGGCGCCCCGCTGTTCGCGGTGGACGCCGGCGAAACCGGCCCGGCCCTCACCCGCTGGGGCCAGGAGGTCCAGGCGCGCTTTCCGCACCTTCGCGGGGTGGTGGTCATGTCGCCGCACTGGATGCCGCGATCGCCGAAAGTGATGACCGGGCCGCAGCCCGCCACGTGGCACGATTTCGGCGGATTTCCGCCGGCCCTGTACGCCTTGCGCTACCCGGCCGCAGGCGCCCCGGCCCTGGCCGAAACGGTGCTGGCGCGCCTGCGTTCGGCCGGCATCGCGGCCGAAGGCGATGCGGAGCGGCCCTTCGACCATGGCGCCTGGGTGCCGCTGATGCATCTGTTTCCCGACGCTCGGCTGCCCGTGGTGCAGGTGGCCCTGCCGTCCAGCGCCGGGCCTGCCGAGGTCTACGCCATGGGCGCCGCCTTGCAGGGCCTGCGCAGCGAAGGCGTGCTGGTGGTGGGCTCCGGCAGCATGACGCACAACCTGGCCGAGTTCTTTGGCGGCGCCAACGAGCCCTTGCCCTATGTGACCGAATTCAGCCGCTGGATCGAAGACGCCGTGCAGCGGCGCGACTGGCCCGCGCTGCTGGACTACCGGCGGCAGGCCCCGCATGCCGAGCGCGCCCACCCCAGCGAAGACCATTTCCTGCCCTTGTTTTTCGCCCTGGGCGCCGCTGGCCCCGAGGCGCAGGCGCACTACCTGAGCCGGGAGGTCCGCTATGGCGCCCTGGCCATGGACGCCTTCGCCCTGCGGTCCGCGGCATGAACTCCCCGGGCCCCGTTCCACTCCAACCCTGATTCGCAACCCCTCATCCCTGCCTTGAACGCCTTCTCAGGGCACCCATCGATGCTTGATCTGCCGCTTCCCTTCCTGAACCGCCCCGCCGCTGCCCACACCACCTCTCCCTGGCTGCTCGTTCTCATGCACGGCGTGGGCAGCAACGAGGGCGACCTGTTCGGCCTGGCCCCCTACGTTCCCCCGCACTTTCATGTCGTGAGCCTGCGCGCGCCGCATGCCATGGGGCCGGGCTCCCATGCGTGGTTCGAGTTTTCCGTGCTGCCCGATGGCAGCCGTTCCATCCATGAGCCGCAGGAGGCGGCCAGCCGCTCGCTGGTGGCGCTCACGGTGGAGGCCGCCGCGCTGCAACTGGGCGTGCCCCCCGAGCGGGTGGTGGTGGGCGGTTTCAGCCAGGGCGGCATCATGGCCTTGTCCCTGCTGTTCACCCGGCCGGAGTTGCTGCACGCCGCCATGGTGTGGCACAGCCGGCTGCTGCCCCAGGCGATGCCGTTCGCCGCCGCGGCCGAGAGCCTGCGCGGCAAGCCGCTCTGGGTGAGCCATGGCGTGCAGGACAACGTGATTCCCCTGGCCCAGGCCCACGCCATCCGCGACCATGCCCGGGGGCTGTCGCTGGACCTGACCTACCGCGAATACCCCGGAGCGCACGAGATCCGGCAGGCCGAACTGACCGATGCCATGGGATGGCTGGGCGGCCTGCAGCACCCGCAGCCGCAGGCCGCGCGCTGAGCGGCTGACCGATGGGCCCCGCGGGCCCACCGTTCCTTGCGTGGACCCCCGCCGGCTGGTACCGGCCACCGAGCGGTGCACGACACCCCCCATGCCAGCGGTGACCGGACCCGTCACACGGCGTTACGGCCCGGTGGAGTCCATCGCTTCCAATCGATGGGCGGCCGCGGGGCATCTTGTCTTTCTACCGCGGCTTTCCCGAAACCCAAGAAAAGGAGGCATTCATGCCTGAACGTGACACGGTGGAGTTGCGGCCCGCGCAGCAGGCTTCGCGCGCCTGGATTCCGTGGGTGCTGGTCGCTGGCGCGCTGGGCGCCGGCGCGGCCTGGTGGTTCTGGGGGCGCCCGGCGTCCGAGCCGGTGGCATTGCCGCCCGTGGCCAGCCAGTCCGCGTCCCAGGCCGCCGCGCCGCCCGCATCCGCGGCCTCCGGACCCCAGAACCCCATGGACACGGTGCAGCCGCCCGACACCAAACTCCCCACCCTGGCCGAATCGGACCGCCCCCTGACCGATGCGGTCACGGGATGGGTCGGGGCGGACTCGGTCGCGTCGCTGCTGCGCATGGACGGCTTCGTGCAGCGCGCGGTCGCCACGGTGGACAACCTGTCGCGCCAGAGCGCGCCGTCCCGACTGTGGCCCGTGCAGCCCATGCCGCAGCGGTTCCTGGTGGATGGCGAGGGCAGCGAGACGGAGACGATCGCCGCCACCAATGCGGGCCGCTACCGCGCCTTCGTCATGCTGGCCGAAGCCATTCCGCAGGACCAGGCCGTTGCGCTGTACGCCCGGCTGTACCCGCTGTTCCAGCAGGCGTACGAAGAGCTGGGCTTTCCGCGCCGCTACTTCAACGACCGGCTGGTGGCCACGCTGGACAACCTGCTGCAGGCGCCCGAGCCCACCGGCCCGGTGCAGGTGCAGCTCACCAAGGTGGCCGGCGAGGTGCCCTCCACGCGCCCCTGGGTGCGCTACGAATTCGCCGACCCGAAGCTGCAAGCCCTGTCCAGCGGCCAGAAGATCCTCGTGCGCATGGGCGTGGAGAACGAGCGGCGGATGAAAACCGTGCTGGCCGAGCTGCGCCGCCGGGTCGCGACGGGCGAGATGGCGCGCAAGCCCTGAGCGCCACGGGCGCGCCGGCCCTGCTGCGGCCGGCGCGCGCCGCGCCTCGCCGTCTGGTGAACGCGGCCCCTTCCCGCGGTTTCACTTCTGCGGTTTGATTTCTGATCTTTCACTTCAGGGAGCCTCCCACCATGTTCGTTGCCATGAACCGTTTCCGCATCGCCCCCGGCCGTGAGGAGGAGTTCGTCGAGATCTGGCGCCAGCGCGACAGCCATCTGGCGCAGGTGCCGGGCTTCCAGTCCTTCCACCTGCTGCGGGCGACACGACGCCCGAGCACACG
>NZ_BAAJYS010000082.1:0-14936 GCF_057543315.1 Acidovorax sp. KPB24-07 | reverse complement strand
CCCCATGCCTCGCCGGCGCCAGCGCAGCATGGCCATGGGCCGGAAGCGGCCCACCGGCCCGAAGGGCGCCGGCACGGCGAAAGCTGAATGGCCGGCATGTGGTGCCTGCCACGCTGAAAATCGCTGCGGCCTTGCGTGAGCCGGCAGCAGACTTGGCAGGGTCAGACCGTTTCCAGGCTGGAAGAGGCCTCGGCCGAGGCAGCGTCTTCCGGCGCGGCATCCGCCCTGCGCGGAGGCCCGCCCTTCCAACGCCGCACCACGCGCTGGAAGATCAGGGTATTGGGAATCTGCAGCAGTGCGCCGTCCGGCCCCGTGTCGAAGTCTTCCAGGGTGGTGTAGAGCAGGTTGATGTCAATCACGCGCCCCTTGGCACCCGGTTTTTCCGCCGTGTCCAGCACCTCGATGTAGTCGCCCAGCCGGAATGGCCCCACGGTGAAGATGAGCAGCGCGCAGAACAGGTTGGACAGCACGCTCCACGCGGCGAAGAAGGCCACGGCACCCACGGTGGCGAATCCGGTGAAGGCGGTCCACAGCACGGTGGCGGAAACACCCAGGCGCTCCAGCACGAGCAGCAGCGCGCTGCCCATGATGATCCAGCGCAGCAGGCCGTTGATCGGCACCATCATCTCGATGGGCCACTGGTAATGGTGGCCGGCACGCCCCACCAGCCTTCGCAGCGTGCGCTGCAGCACCACGGCGACGATCAGGATCAGGAGGATCTGCAGGCCCGGCACGATGATGTCGAGCCAGTCCCGGATCCAGTCGGGCAGGTAAGGTTGCAGGCGCAGCATGAAGGTCCAGTCGTTCGGCAAAAGGTCTCCTGTCAGCCACGCAACTGCTCGACGGTGTCCATCTGCATCTCGAAGCTGAAAAAGCGGGCGCGTCCCTGGGCCTTGGCGGCATACAGCGCCTGGTCCGCGCGCATCAGCATGGCCTCCGCGCTGGTGCCTTCGTCAGGAACGCAGGTGGTGATGCCGCCGGACAGCGTGAGCGTCGGGCCGAGCGGCGAATTGGGGTGAGGCAGGGCGCGCACGGACAGCAGCTTGCCCAGCGCCCGTGCAAAGGTCATCGCGCCGGAGCGGGGCGTGCCGGGCAGGATGAGGGCGAACTCCTCGCCGCCGTAGCGCGCCGCCACATCGCGCGGGCGCGTGCACACGTCGCGCAGCAGGCGGCTCACGTCCTTCAGGCAGGCATCGCCCTGCAAGTGGCCGGCGGAATCGTTGTAGCGCTTGAAGTGGTCCAGGTCGCACAGCATCAGGGTGAGCGGCTCGCCCTCCCGCCGCGCCGCGGCGATCTCGTTGTGCAGGATGCGGTCCAGGCCGCGGCGGTTCACCAGCCCGGTCAGGGCATCCACCTCGACCATCTCATTGAGCCGCTGGTTGGCCAGGTGCAGCTCCTGCGACAGCGACACCAGCCGGCGGCGCATGTCCAGCAGACGCCGCATGGCGCGAAGCTTGGCAACGAGGACGATCGGCTTGACCGGTTTGACCAGGTAGTCGTCGCCGCCCGACTCGATGCCGCGCCATACGTCCAGGTCGCCGTCCAGGCCGGAGAGAAAGATGATGGGCGTCCAGCCCCCGGGTTCGGCCTCGCGCATCTGCTGCGCGACCCAATAGCCGTCGTTGTGGTCGGACAGGCGGATGTCCAGAAGCACCAGGTCCGGCCGGTGCAACTGGAACAGGTCGAGCGCCTTGTCGCCCGACGCAGCCTCCAGCACATCGACGACGCCGGCATTGCGCAATTCCGCCACCAGCACCGCGCGCAGGGAGGCCTGATCCTCCACGACCAGCACGGTGAAGGGCATGGTGTCCTCGATGCGGCCCCCACCGGGGGGCAGTGGGGTGGGATGGGTGGTGGTCATCACGGTCCCTTTCCTGAAGGCAGGTGCGGGCCTTTCGGCCGCAAAGGCCGCAGCCCCCAGCCGATCAATGTTCGCGGCGCAGGGCGGGGAACAGGATCACGTCGCGGATGCTGGGGCTGTCGGTGAGCAACATCATCAGCCGATCGATGCCGATACCGCAACCACCCGTGGGAGGCATACCGTACTCGAGCGCCCGCACGAAGTCGTGGTCGAAGAACATGGCCTCGTCGTCGCCCCCATCCTTGGCCGCGACCTGCGCCTGAAAGCGCGCGGCCTGGTCCTCGGCGTCGTTCAGCTCGGAAAAGCCGTTGCCGAACTCGCGGCCGGTGATGTAGAGCTCGAAACGCTCGGTCACTTCAGGGCGCGTGTCGTTGGCCCGGGCCAGGGGGCTGATCTCGGTCGGGTGCTCCATGATGAAGGTGGGCTGCCAGAGCTTGTCTTCCACCGTTTCTTCGAAGTACAGCACCTGCAGGCTGGCGAGCGTGCGCTTGGACAGCTGGTTCTTCTCTTCGCTCAGCCCCAGCTTCTTGAGGGCGCTGACGAGCCAGGCGGCATCGTCCACATGGGCGCCGGCTTCGGTGTACTGGAAGATCGCCTCGCGGATGGTCAGCCGCTGGAAAGGCTGGGAAAGGTCCACCTCGCGGCCGCCGTAGGTCAGCTGCAGCGTGCCGGCCGCCTTCATGGCCGCATCGCGCACCAGCTGCTCGGTGAAGTCCATCAAGTCGCGGTAGTTCCAGTAGGCCGCGTAGAACTCCATCATGGTGAACTCGGGGTTGTGGCGCACCGAGATGCCTTCGTTGCGGAAGTTGCGGTTGATCTCGAACACCCGCTCGAAGCCGCCCACCACAAGGCGCTTCAGATACAGCTCGGGCGCGATGCGCAGGTACATCTCCTGCTCCAACGCGTTGTGGTGGGTGACGAACGGCTTGGCATTCGCGCCGCCGGGAATCGGGTGCAGCATGGGCGTTTCCACTTCCAGGAAGCCGTGCTGCACCATGAACTCGCGCAGGCCACTCACGGCCTTGCTGCGGGCGATGAAACGGCTGCGCGCGGTCTCATCGGTCATCAGGTCCACGTAGCGCTGGCGGTATTTCACCTCCTGGTCGGCCACGCCGTGGAACTTATCCGGCATGGGCCGCAGGCTCTTGGTGAGCAGGCGCAGCGTGGTGACCTTGATCGACAGCTCGCCGGTCTTGGTCTTCATGAGCGTGCCTTCCGCACCCACGATGTCGCCCAGGTCCCAGTGTTTGAAGGCGGCGTACAGCTCTTCACCCAGCGCATCGCGCGTGACGTACAGCTGCAGGCGACCCCCCGTCGTGCCCAGCGAGCCGTCCTGCACGGTGGCGAAGCTGGCCTTGCCCATCACGCGCTTGAGCATCATCCGGCCAGCGACGCTCACGGTGACAGGGCTCGCCTCGAGTGCATCGGCCACGCTTTCGGCGTACTGCGCCTGCAGGTCCGCCACATGGTGGGCAGGCTTGAAATCGTTGGGAAACGCCACGCCCTTGCCTGCTGCCTGGGCCTCCCGCAGGGCCTTGAGTTTTTCGCGGCGCTCGGCGATGAGCTGGTTGTCGTCGGAAGAAGGCGTAGGGGTTGCCGGAGCGTTATTTGGGGGAAGCATAGGAGTGCGTAGGCATTGGCGGAATGCGCCATGGGCAAGCTGAAACAGTCTATTTTAGTTTTTTGCCCGCGATCCAAACCGTCAAGGCCAGCAATCCAAGAGCCGAGGTCCCTGCAAGCCACCAGACATGCGTCGTCGGGCCAACGGAATGCAGTGCCAAAGGCAGCGTCAGCACGCCCAATTGCAGCGCGTTGAAGCCGATGGTCGCCCACGAAAATGACCGTGCCAGGCCGCGCTGAAAGGGCATATGGCCGTGCGCTGCAAATACGCAGGCGGCGCATTGCCAGATGACCAGCGGCGCTATGTAATCCTCCAATCCTTGCCAGGAGGAAGCGAACCAACCGAACCGCAGCGCTCCGATGGCCATCAACCCGGCCAATGCGGCGCATCCAGCGCCTCCGAGGCCCATCCACAGAGACAGTTTCCTTTTTTTGCTGCCCGCGTGAGAGCAGCACCTGGGGCCATGCCGCATAGACCACGGCCGGAAAAAGCCCAAGCAGCCGCAGCAGCACGGCAAGATAGCTGCCTTCCGCCAGGCCGTACGCGCGTTGCCACACCAAGAGAACGGCAGTGCCCGCGATGGCATCTGCCACCGTGTGAGCCAGACGCAAACCTGCACTGCGATCGTCGAGTTGCGTGGTGGCTGCCTTGGCCACCACGCCGGTGGGTGGCGACTCCAAAGTGGGACGGCTGTCTGCACGGCGCGTGAGCCAAAGGGCGCCGATGCCGTAACTGCAAGTAGCGGCAATCAGCAAGCCGGCCGAGCCATTGCCCGCCCAAAAAATTCCCATGGCGGCCGCGATCAGGACGGCGATGACCGGCGGTACCGCGCGGGCCAGCGCAGCAGTGTGCGCGGAAGCCATTCGCAAGGCCCAGGGTTGTGCCATGTACCAGCCCATTTGCAGCAGTGCCATGGCTGTTGCCCAGGCCATGAACGGAGCGAAGGAAGGCAGCTTTGACACCCAGACTGCCATTGCAGCCACAGGCAACAGCAGGAGCCAGCGCCACAGGCTCGCCCGCAACGCTTGACGCAGCGCCTGCGCTGGCGGAATGTGAATGTTGGCGAGAAAGCTCAGCGGGCTTTGGGCCAGGGCCAGCGTCATCCAGAAGAAGCTGATTTGGCTCACCACGGTGAACGCGCCCACGTCCGAAGGGGAAAACAGGCGCAGCATGAGAAGGCCGAACAGCGCCTGCGCTGCCAGCGAGGCAGCGCTGGCAATGGCGATGCGGGACGTGACTGCCATGGAACTCATCGCTGAAAGCCCAGGTACTTCCAGATCTGCATGCCTTCCAGAAGGTCTTGCCAAGTGCGTTGTCGCACAGCGGGTGCAGTGTGGGACCGACCGTCCAGCTCGGGTCCCAGCAGCCGTGCGTACTGACCTACCGTTGCGTCCCTGGGTAAGTAGATGAAGCGGGCGCCCGCTTTTTTTTCGAACTCGCGTACCCAGGGATAATCGGTGGAGATGATTGGCAGCCCAACGGCGCAGTACTCCAACAGCTTGGTAGAGGTTTGCTGGTGGTACGGTGCGCGGTTCGGAACTAGATTGAGCCCGTAGCGAGCCTGGATCAACAGGGCCGGTACTTGGGCGTACGCAATGCGCCCTGCCATCGTGGCGAAAGAGCGCTCATGCAGCCACTCCCGCAACCCTTCGGGAACATCTCCAATCAGTAAAAGGCTGCGCCCTGCCTCCTCCAGCCCCTGTAGCAGAGGGCGAAAGCCTGCCAGGCGTTGCATGTCGCCCAGATAGACGAAATCGAAACTGGGTGCGCGCGGCAAAGCGCTTGCGTCCAGAAATTCCGGAGAAACGCCCATGTCCCGGTATTCGTAAGGCACGGCGTCGGAAAACCCCATGCGGTCCTTCACCCATGCATTCTGAAAGATCCGGTAGTGCGGCTGCGGTTGTCGCCATGACTTGACCTTGTCTTTCACCCAGGCGACTGGCGGCACCGAAGCCGAAGCGTATTCATGCACATGCCAGGCACTCGCATGCCTGCCTGTGGCGTTGCCAGGTACGGCACCGCACATCCACCACAGCACGGCGGCTTGTGCCGGCACCTCTTCGGCGCTGGTGTGGATGAGCGCACCATGGCCCCTGGATTGCAAGAAGCTCTGGTAGGCCGCCAATTCCGGCAGATAGGCCCTTCCAGGATGGATGAAATGGATCAGCATGCAGCCACCGTGCTTTTCAACAAGGTGTGCCAGCGCTGCAAAAAATGGGAGTACTGGTAGTGGCCCATTACCTTCTGGAGGTCTTGCACCAGCTCAGCAGCCGGGTGCTGCAATGTGGCTTCCACGGCATGGGCCAGCGCTGCCGCCGTGCTGGTTTCCGCCAAAAGATAGGGCGCGTGTTCCTGCAGCATTTCCTGCAGGCTGGGAATCGGCACCGCAACACAAGGCACACCGGCCTGCAGCGATTCCAGCACTGCCATGGCACAGCCTTCGTAGAGCGAGGTCAGCACCGTGAGATCCTGCGTTCCGTAGAAGGCGGCGATGTCGGATCGGTGGCCCAAGAAACGGATGCGGTTGGCCTGCGCAAGATCAGCGGAGGCGGCCTCCAGATCACTGCGCAAGGGCCCATCCCCCACCACGGTGAGCTGAAATCGTGACGGCAGGGCGCGCAGCATGCCGATCAGCAGGTATGGATTCTTTTCTGGCGACAGGCGACCGACATAGCCGATGCGAACGATCCCATCCAGCTTGGGTGGCAGGGGGGCTTTCGGGTGTGCTATGGGCGGAAGTGCGTTAGGTATCACCGTGATGCCCTTGGATCTCAACGCAGTCCCTTGCATGAACTGCGCAAAGGATTGACTGGACGACGCAGATACGAACACGAAATAGGCCGCACGCCGGTAGAACCAGCGCAGCCAGAGGCGCTTGGCGAACCCTGCCCGCGCTTGTGCCAGCACTTCGCTCAATGGGCCATGAAACCAAACTACGACCGGTTTGCGAAGCAAAGCGCCGATTGCCCATGCCACGTAGGCCTCGCGAAAATTGTGCGTGGCCAACAGCACGTCGCTGCGCCTGGCCGCAGATAGCAGCGATCGCCATTCGGATGGCGAGCTTGCGCATTGCCCAACATGGCAACCTTGTTGCATCAATCCGTTTGCCAAGCTTTTGACGACCGTGGCCACGCCGCCGGCACCTGTGGCGCCCTGGATCATGCAGACCTGCAGTGCGCTACGGTCGGGTGGGGATAATGCGGCCATGGAGATTTCCAAATACCTGTCCGGCGATGAGTTTGATGATGATTACAGCTATCGGCCCGATATCGCCTTCGACGTGCGTTCCCGCGGAGATCTTCTGGAGCAATGGTGCATTGATCGCTCGGTATTGCACGTCGGTTTTGCCGATCATCAGCCTTTGATTGCCTCGCGTGTAGCCGCAGGGCATTGGCTGCATGCGCGTCTGAGCCGGTCCGCACGCGAATGCTATGGCATCGACATCAATACAGCTGCGGTGGAGTCGGCAAGGCAGTTGGGATTCGAAAAGCTGTATGCCCTGGACATCCACGATCCAGAAGCTGCCGGCATTTTGCAATCGCTGCCCATCGACTTGGTGATGGTGCCTGACGTCATTGAACATCTGGCGGACCCTTCGGCATTTCTGGCTCGACTGTCGGCATTATTTCCTGCGGCGGAATTCATCGTCTCGGCGCCGAACGGGCTGTCCTTGCGCAACATCGTGCACACGACCAGAGGCATTGAGCGCATCAATACCGACCACCGGGCATGGCTGTCTCCCTACACCCTTCAGAAGGTACTGGCGGATGCTGGATTGCAAGTGATTGAACTGCGGGGCTGCTCGGTCAGCGCACCTGGCAGCATCAAGGGGCGGATATTGCACCGCTTGATGCAATGGCGACCTTTGGGCGCCGATGTCTTGGTGGCGCGTGCGCGCCGCTCTGCTCGCGCCCTTCCGTGACACGCTGCGGCCCCTAACGCGACCCAAATCCCCCCGCCACGATGCGCAGCGTCTTGTACGCAATCAGCAAGTCCAGGGCCACGGAGTAGTGCGCCACGTAATAGAGGTCATAGCTGAGCTTGATGGCGGTCTGCTCCTCGCTGTCGGCGTAACCCTGCTGGACCTGAGCCCAGCCCGTCAGTCCGGGGCGCACGAGGTGGCGGTAGGGGTACGCGGGAATCCGGTCGGCGAACACGCGCACGAACTCCGTTTGCTCTGGCCTTGGACCGATCAGGCTCATCTCGCCCTTCAGCACATTCCATAGCTGGGGCAGTTCGTCCAGACGGGTGCGGCGGATGAACCGGCCCACGGAGGTCACCCGGTCATCGTTGGGCTGGGCAAAGCGCGCTGTGCGGTCGTCGCCGGCATGGCGCATGCTGCGCAGCTTCCAGATGCGGAACGCACGGCCATTGCGGCCGACGCGGATCTGGGAAAAAAGCATGGGCCCTGGCGAATCCAGCTTCACCGCCAGGCCGGCGGCCAGGCACAGCGGCAGCCACACCGGCAGCCCTGCCAGCGTGAGGAGCAGGTCGGTCAGCCGCTTGAAGGTGTCGTAGGCCGGGTTGCCGTCCAGGGTCCACAGGTCCTGGGTCTGCTGGTGGGGCAGTATTTTGCGGCCGCTCAGCAGTTCGGCCACAGCCTCCACGCTGTAGAGCCGCACATGCTGCAGGCGCAAATCGCTGATCCATCGCTCGCGTGCGGCGCTCGAGGGGGCATGGCGATCCAGCACCACGCCGGCCCATTGGGGGGCGGCGTGGGTTGTGCCGGTGTCCGTGCCGAACTCTTCCAGGGGCGTCCAGGGCAGCAGCGCGATGTGGTGCTGGCTGGCCTGGGCCGTGTCGCCCAGCAGCTCCCGAAGGCGCAGAGGCACGGTATCGTCCAGATAGGCCAGGGACAGCACCTGGTGCCGCCGGTTGCGCCAATGGCCGACCAGGAACCATGCCGACGAGAGCAGGTACACGAGAAGAACGGCGCCGCGGGAATAGGGCTGCTGCAGCAAGGCGAAACCCAGCGGGGCGGCAAGGTAGGGGGCTGCGGTCGCCACGAAGAGAAAGCGGCGTCCCTCGAACTGGGGCAGATAGGCGCCGTTGTAGAGCCAGTGGGCGGTCATGGCATACGGAATGGCGCACCACAGCACCGTCTGCGGAAACTGGTAGGTCACCCAGTCGTACCGCTCCAGGCCGAGCCCCGCCAGATAGCTCACCAGCAGAATCAAGGTGCCACCCAGCGCCCAGCGCAGCACGGCACCCTGTCGGTGCGCCGTGGAGGAGCCGAGTTCGCGGCGTGGAATGCTGTTCATGGAATCGTCAGTGGGTGCGCGAAGTCGCCGCGGCGTAGACCGAGCGCACGGCCAGAGCCATGCGCTTTGCGGTGTAGTGCTGCTCGTAGCGTTGCCGTGCTGCCGCGCCCATGCGGGCGCGCAGTGCTGGCGACTCTATCAGTTGCCGCAACGCCGTGGCCCATGCTGCGGGATCGGGCGCCACCAGGCGCGCATGAGCCGACTCCGGCAGCAATTCGCGAATGCCCGGCAAATCGCTGGCCACGATGGCCATGCCCGCACGCATCGCCTCGATCAGCGAAATGGGCAGGCCTTCGTGATCCGATGCCAGCACGAAGATGGCGTGCTGGGCCAGTTGGGCCGCAACATCATCCACATCGCCGGTGAAGCGCACCGCTTGCAGGCCCAATCGATGGGCCAGTGCGCGGTGGGCTGCCAGCTCGGGGCCGCCACCGAAAAAGGTGGCGGGGACTTCGTGCCCCAGGGCGCCACGCAACTGGGCGAGTGCGTGCAGCAGGATGTCCGGGCGCTTGGGCGGGGCCATGCGGGCAACCATCGCGATCGTCGGCGCCGCTTCGGCGGTCGATGCTGCGCTATTGCCTGGGACTGCCACATCCTCGACGCCGTTGTGGATGACGGACACCCGCCGCGAAGGCAGCGGTAACACGAGCGCCAGCCGGCGCTCATGGTCCGAGACACAAATCATGCGCCGGGTCAGCGGGGCCAGCAGCCACTCCATGGCAAGGGCCACTGTGCGGCGCTTCCAGGGATGTCCCGCCTTGAAAGCGAAGCCGTGCACGGTGTAGATCACGGGGGTGCGGGTCAGTGCACCGGCCAACCGGGCTACGACGCCGGCCATCGCACTGTGGGCATGGAGCAGATCCGGAGATTGTTCGAGCACGATGCCCCGCAGGGCCCAGGCGGCGCGCACCACGTGCACCGGGTTGTGCGCATTGCCCAGCGCGGGGACGCGATGCACCGCGAGGTGCGAAGCCTCCAGGGCATTGGCCAGTGGCGGATGCGGCTCGGCGCCGCCGATGGCCACCTGGACCGCAACGCCGTGGCGGGCAATTTCCCGGCAGAGGGTGAGCACATGGCTTTGCGCGCCCCCGACCTCGCCCTTGGTGATGACCTGCAGGACCTTCACGGCAGGCGCGCGCCAGGCCGGGCCGTTGCGCCCTTCGTGTTCACGGCGCGATGCCCGTGCGCTCCAGCACGTCTCCCACGAGTTCCAGGCGCAGCAGCGGGCTGTCGAGTTGCATGAGCTGCTGCTTCAGGTCCAGCGGCACGGGGAGCAGTTCGCACCAGCGATTGGCGACCCAACCGCAGTCGTCCAGTTGCTCGGGGGTGGGATCGGGGAGGCTGGAGGGGTCGTCCGCACCCCGGTGACGCAGGCGTGCGAGCACCTGCTCGAGCGCGGCGGCCGTGTTGCGCAGGTCCTCCGGGACGGGGAGCGGCACATCCGGGGGCATCTGCTCGATGTCGGCCACCCACAGGCCGTGTGGCAGCAGGTGGCGGCGCACGATGCGAAAGCGGGCCGAGCCCTCGGCTCGCAGAACGATGAGGCCAGGGTGCGACGTGTCGATCTCCGCAATGTTCGCGAGCGTTCCTGCATCGTGGAACTGCTCGGGCGCTGCACCTGCCTGGCGCACTTCCTGGCCGCTCGTCAGCGCAACGACACCGAACGGTGCGCCCGCCTGCTGGCATTTGCGCACCATGTCGAGATAGCGCACCTCGAAGACGCGAAGCGAGAGCATCCCGCCCGGGTACAGCACGGTCCCCAGCGGAAAGAGCGGCAGGGAGGTCAGCGTGAGCGGCGGCAATGACGGCTCGGAAGGTGGGGGCACGAAGGTCATGGGCAGGCGGGTTGGCCCGCTATCATCCCACGGCGGAACCCTTCGCACCATCGCCCCAGATTCTCCACATCACGAGGTTTCATGCTTTACCAGATCGCTTCTTTCCTGCTGGACGTGGTGGGCGGCCTGCTTGCCGGGGCTTGCCTGCTGCGGCTTTACATGCAGCTGCAGCGCGTGCCTTTTGGCAACCCTATCGGGCAACTGGTTTTCGCGCTGAGCGACTGGCTGGTCCTGCCCCTGCGCAGGATCGTGCCTGCCACGGGGCGCTGGGATTGGGCCAGCCTGGTCGCGGCGATTTTGATCCAGCTGGTGCAGTACCTGTTGCTGTGGCTGCTGCTGGGCGCCGGCCCGGGCCTGGTGCTGCTGCTCTGGCTGGCCGTGTTCGGTCTGGTGCGCGCGGCGATCTACGGGCTGATCGGCCTGCTGATCGTCTATGCCGTGCTCTCGTGGGTGCAGACGCGCTCACCCCTTGCCGACGTGATTGCCCGCTTGTGCGAGCCGTTGCTGCGCCCCGTGCGGCGCGTGGTGCCGCTCCTCGGCGGGGTGGATCTGTCGCCGCTGGTGGTGCTGGTGTTGCTGCAGGTGTGCCTGATCGTGGTGGGCAACGTACAGGGATGGGTGCTGCGGTAGGGGCCGGCAGCGGAATTCGCCCCGCCCATAAAAAATAGCCGCCACCGCTGATCCAGTCAGCAGTGGCGGCTATTGTTTTGGTATCGGCCGAAGCGTGTGAGCGATCAGGCCACCGAGTCTGCCGGCAGGCGCTGCAGCATCGCCAGGCTCTTGGCCACGGTGCCGCGCAGTTCGCGGCGGTCGCAGATGAAGTCCACGGCGCCCTTGGTCTGCAGGAATTCAGCGCGCTGGAAGCCTTCTGGCAGCGTCACGCGCACGGTCGATTCGATCACGCGCGGTCCGGCAAAGCCGATCAGTGCCTTGGGCTCGGCGATCACGATGTCGCCCACGAAGGCAAAGCCGGCCGAGACGCCGCCCATGGTCGGGTCGGTCAGCACGCTGATGTAGGGCAGGCCCTTCTTGGCCAGCCGGGTGAGGGCCGCGTTGGTCTTGGCCATCTGCATCAGCGAGAGCAGGCCTTCCTGCATGCGCGCGCCGCCTGTGGCGGTGAAGCACAGGAAGGGTACCTTCTGCTCGATGGCGGTTTCCACGCCGCGCACGAAGCGCTCGCCCACCACGCTGCCCATGCTGCCGCCCATGAAGTCGAACTCGAAGCACGCCACCACGATGTTGATGCTGCGCACCGAGCCGCCCATCACGATGAGCGCATCGGTTTCCCCGGTGTTTTCCAGGGCTTCCTTCAGGCGGTCGGGGTACTTGCGGCTGTCCTTGAACTTCAGCGCATCGACCGGCAGCACTTCCTGGCCGATTTCATAGCGGCCTTCGGCATCCAGGAACGCGTTCAGGCGGGGGCGGGCATTGATGCGGTGGTGGTGGCTGCAGTGCGGGCAGACGTTCTGGTTCTGCTCCAGATCGGTCTTGTACAGCACCGTCTCGCAGCTCGGGCACTTGATCCACAGGCCTTCCGGCACCTGGCGGCGCTCGGTCGGGTCGGTCTGCTGGATTTTGGAGGGCAGGAGTTTTTCGAGCCAGGACATATCGGTTTCCTCTTCGCTTCAAGTCTCAGCCGGCGCGCCACGGACCGGGCGCGCGGGCTGCAATTATGCGTCCAGCGCCTTGCGCACCCCCCGCAGGAAGTCGATGGTGACGGGCACCACCTTCTCGTGCGGCTGGTCTTCCAGCAACTGGATGATGCGGCTGCCGATGACCACGGCATCGGCCACGCGCCCGATCGCCTGGGCCGTGGCCGCGTCGCGGATGCCGAAGCCCACGCCCACGGGAATGTGCACATGCCGGCGGATGACGGGCAGCATGGCCTCGACGGCGGTCGTATCGAGAGCGCCCGAGCCGGTCACGCCCTTGAGGGACACGTAGTACACGTAGCCGCTGGCCACGCGCGCGACCTGCTGCATACGCTGTTCCGTGCTGGTGGGCGCCAGCAGGAAGATCAGGTCCATGCCGTGCTCGCGCAGGCTGGCCGCGAACGCTTCGCTTTCCTCGGGCGGGTAGTCGACGATGAGCACGCCGTCCACGCCCGCCTCGGCGGAATCACGCACGAAGGCGCCTGTGCCATGGATCTGGTCGTAGCGCTCCACCGGGTTGGCGTAGCCCATCAGCACGACGGGCGTCTTGTCGTTGCGCTGGCGGAAATCGCGCACATGGCCCAGGACCTGCACCATGCCCACGCCCAGCGAGAGCGCCTTTTCCCCGGCCTTCTGGATCACCGGGCCGTCGGCCATGGGGTCGGAGAAGGGCACGCCCAGTTCGATCACGTCGGCCCCGGCTTCGACCATGCCATGCATGAGCGCCGGCGTGATGTCGGCGAACGGAAAGCCGGCGGTCACATAGGGAATGAGCGCCTTGCGCCCCTTGGCCTGCAGTTCTGCGAAGGTGTTCGCGATGCGGTTGCGCGGCGAGCTCATGCGGCAGGCCCTCCCTTGACCCCGAGGCCACGCATGGAGGGCCGGTCGTACACATCGGCCCCCGACAGGTCGGCGACCGTGCCGATGTCCTTGTCCCCACGGCCCGATAGGTTCACCAGGATGGACTGGTCGGCTGGCATGGTCTTGGCGAGTTTCATGGCGTAGGCCACGGCATGGCTGGATTCCAGCGCCGGAATGATGCCTTCGGTGCGGCACAGGTAATGGAAGGCGGCCAGCGCCTCGGCATCGGTGATCCCGACGTATTCGGCACGGCCGATTTCCTGCAGCCACGCGTGCTCGGGCCCGACGCCCGGGTAGTCCAGGCCCGCGCTGATGCTGTGCGTTTCGGTGATCTGGCCGTTCTCGTCCTGCAGGATGAACGTGCGGTTGCCGTGCAAGACGCCCGAGCTGCCGCGCTGCAGCGAGGCGGAGTGCTTGCCGCTGTCCAGTCCCTCACCGGCGGCTTCCACGCCGATCAGGCGTGTCTTCTCATAGGGGATGTAGGGGTGGAAGATGCCCATGGCATTGCTGCCGCCGCCCACGCAGGCGATCACCGCGTCGGGCTGCTGGGTGCTGGCCTTCTGCTCGGCCAGCATGGCCGGCATCTGTTCCAGGCACTCGGTGCCGATCACGCTCTGGAAATCGCGCACCATCATGGGGTAGGGGTGCGGGCCCGCCACCGTGCCGATGATGTAGAAGGTGTCGTCCACATGGGCCACCCAGTCGCGCATGGCTTCGTTCAGCGCGTCCTTGAGCGTCCTGCTGCCCGAATCGACGGGCACGACGGTCGCGCCCAGCAGCTTCATGCGGTACACGTTGGGGCTCTGGCGCTTGACGTCCTCCGAGCCCATGTACACCACACATTCGAGGCCATATCGCGCGCAGATGGTGGCCGTGGCGACGCCGTGCTGGCCTGCGCCCGTCTCGGCGATGATGCGCGGCTTGCCCATGCGCCGGGCGAGCATCGCCTGGCCGATCACGTTGTTGATCTTGTGGGCGCCGGTGTGGTTGAGGTCTTCGCGCTTGAGGTAGATCTGCGCGCCGCCCATCTCGCGGCTCATGCGTGCCGCGTGGTAGACGGGGGAGGGGCGCCCCACGAAGTGCTTCAGCTCCGAATGGAATTCGGCCAGGAACTCCGGATCGTTCTGGTAGCGGGCATAGGCCTCGCGCAATTCGGTCAGGGCGTGGGTGAGAGTTTCGCTCGCGAAACTACCGCCATAGGGGCCGAAATGGCCGGCGGCGTCGGGTTGCTGGTAGGAAAGCATCAATGAATCTTTGCAAATTGCGCATCGGCCGCCTGCACGGCGGCGATGAAGCGTTGGATCTTGCCGGCGTCCTTGATGCCCCGCAACGGCTTGCCGTCGGGGCCATCGGCTTCCACGCCGGAACTGACGTCAACCGCGAGCGACAGGCCGCGCGGCCGCACCTGCAAGATGCCATCGGTCACGTTTGCAGGCGTGAGTCCACCAGACAAAACGAGGTGAGAGCCGACGCTTGGAGGTAGAAGTGACCAATTGAATGCCTTGCCGCCTCCGCCATAACCTTCGACATGGGCGTCGAGCAGGATGGCCTGGGCGCGGGAGTGGGTTGCCGCGAATTGTACGAGGTCGAACCGCGCCGCACCGTCGCCAAGGGGAATGCGTGCCGCTCGCAGGAACGGCCGCGCGCCGTCCGCAGTTGCCGCCCAGCAGTCTTGTGGCGATTCATCCCCATGGAATTGGACCGTTGCCGACGGAATCATTGTGCAGGCTGCTATCACTTCTGTAGCGTTGGCATTCACGAACAACAGCACCGGCGTCACGAACGGAGGCAGCCTGCGGGCCAGGGCTGCGGCGCGTTGCGGCGTGATGCCGCGCGGGCTGGCGG
>NZ_BAAJYS010000081.1:0-14968 GCF_057543315.1 Acidovorax sp. KPB24-07 | reverse complement strand
TCTCCTGACCCTTCGTTCCCCCGCGGCTCGCCGCGCCTCGAACGCCACGGCACTCCCTTTGGCGGGCCCTCGCGCATGCCTGCCGCTGCCCCGCGATAGCAAGTCTGGAGATTCCCCATGCCCTTCATCGAACCGGTGATGCGCGCGATGACGCATCTGAACATCGGTGCCGCCATCGCCCTGCTCGCCTGGATCCTGTGGTCCGGCCAACAAATTGTCCGTAGCGACGTGCCTGTCGTCGTGCGTTCCTTCCCCACGCAACTGGTGTTGCCACACGCCGTGCACACCCCTGCCGCCCAGTTGCAGGCGGAGGCCACGCCATGAACCGCTGGTGCTACGTACGTGGTGCACGCCGCGGCCTGAAGCTGTCCGGTTTGGCCGCAGCACTGTGGCTCAGCTGGGCCCTCGGCTTCACACAGGGCAGCGCGCCCACGCCACCCGGCGCGAGCAAGGCCGGCGCTCCATCCTCCTCGCCGCTGTGCTGCGAGCCGGTTCAGCACACCTGAACTCCAGCCGCTGCAAGCAAGGAGAAATTCATGGACCTCATCGGGTTCTATCCCACCTTCTACATGCCCTGGATCGGTTCGGCCTGGGTCATGGGCATCATCGGCGTGATCCACGTCGTGGCCTCACACACCTCCGTTGGCGCCTCGTTCCTGTTCGCACTCTTGGAGACCAAGGCGTACAGAGAGAACAAGCCGGAGCTGATGGACTTCATCAAGCGCTACGGCAAGTTCCTGCTGGTCTTCTCTTACATCGTCGGCTCCGTCACGGGAGTGGGCATCTGGTACGCGATCACCATTGCCAGCCCACGCGGCACGGCTGGGTTGATCCACAGTTTTGTCTGGGTCTGGGCGGCCGAGTGGGTCTACTTCACTGTCGAGGTGATTGGCGTCTATGCGCTGGTCTACCTGATCGGCAAGGTGGACCGGCTCACCCACCTGAAGCTCACCTGGGCCTTCGCGCTGGCGTCATGGGCCACGATGCTGCTCATCGTCGGGATCATCTCTTTCATGATGTGGCCGGGCAACGACGCCTGGTACCAGACCGGTTCCACCAACGACGCCTTCTACAACATCAACTTCTTCGCACACCTGGGTGTGCGCACGGGTTCGATGCTGGTGATGGCCGCCGTGGTTGGCCTGATGGTGGTGGCCGGCATGAAGGACAAGCCCGAAGCGCTGCGCAAGAGCGTGGTACGCACGATCACGCCGATGGGCCTGATCGGTGGCGCGGTCGCCGTGATCATGTTCTTCTACTACCTGCAGACGCTGCCGCATAACGCGCTCGTGATGCTGGACACGCACCTGCTGCCGCGCTACGCGTGGGGAATGATCGCCGTGGTGGCGGTGACAGCCATCTACCTGGTCTTTGCCTGGTGGCGGCCGTTGTGGGTCACCACCTGGGTCGCGGTGCCACTGTTCCTGTTCATCGGCGTTGTCGGCGTCTGGCCCGAGGAGCGGATGCGCGAGAGCATGCGCAAGCCCTATGTGGCGGGCCAGTACATCTACGGCAACCAGGTGATCTCGCGCGACGTTCCCGGCAAGGGCATCCAGGGCGAGGTGGACGTGATCGCAGAGAAGGGACTGCTCAAGCTGCATCCCTTCATTCCGGACCGGCTGCGCACGATCACGCCGGAGAACCAGTTTGAGGTTGGCCACATGCTGGCCAAGATTTCCTGCGCCAACTGCCATGCGCTGGAACCGGGCGCGCCGCTGCGCAACATTCCGGACAAGTTCCACGGCTCGACCGACAAGGACCTGATCGCGGCCTTCCTCAACGGACCGCTCAAGCACGGCGCGATCCCCTACATGCCGCGAATCGACTTGCCACCCGAGGAGGTCGAGGCCATTGCCGTCTTCCTGGCTGCCACCAATGCGCGCCGTGCCGGCAGCGCACCCCCATCCACTGCGCCGGCTCGATCCGGCGCAAACCAGGAGTAAGCCCATGGACATCGGAACCGTTCTGCATGCCATGCGCGACCCGGCGGGCATTCCGTCGCATCCGGTCGTGTTCCAGGTGCTGATGATCGTCACCTGGATCCTGCACATCGCCTTCGTGCACATGACGCTGGGCACCGCCGCGCTGGCGATCTACGCCTTCTACAAGCGCGCGCCCAACACGCACTGGGAGCAGTTGTCGATGGCGATGACCAAAGCCGCCAAGGTCGGCGTGTCGCTGCTGATTGTCCTGGGGGTGGCACCGCTGCTGTTCACGCAGGTGATCTACGACCCGCAGTGGTACACCGCCAGCGTGCTGTCGGCGCGTTGGCTGATCGCGTTCATCTTCACGCTGATCATCGGCTACTGCTCTTGGTTCGTTTTCTACTACAGCAACCATGAAGGGGCGAAGAAGCGCCTGGGCGTGTTCGCATTGATCGGCTTGGCGCTGTTCCTGCTCGACGGGCTGATCATGCACGTGCTGGCGTACCAGTCGCTGCTGCCAGACCAATGGATGAGCTGGTACGCGCCGGGCGGCGTGCTGGACACACGTGGCGCCAAGCTGCACGCCATCCAGTGGCCGCGCTACCTCTTCATCATCAGCCTGTCTGTGCCGGCCGTGGGGCTGTACCTGCTGGCCTACGCGGACTACTTCCGAGATCGGGCAGACCGCACGCCGGCCTATCTCGACTTCGCGCGAGCCATCGGGCACCGCGTCGCCGTCCTCGGGCTCCTGGTCTCTTTCGTGCTGCTGCTCGTCTGGCAGTTCGTCCATCCTAGCGCGACCGGTTTGACCCGGCACCCAGTCGGCTGGCTGCTGGCCGCGTCCTTGCTCGCCTTTGCTTGGTTCGTACGTCGACATGGCCGGCGCGTGCATGGCTATCTGCCGTTGCTGGCTGGGTTGGTCGTGCTGGGAATCCTGGCCATCTGGCGCGAGCTGATCCGCATCCGTTACATGCTTCCCTTCGGTTACGACATCACCGACTACACGGTGCACGCGGACTGGCCCTCGATGGTGCTGTTCTTCTCGACGTTTGTGGGCGTGGGCGGGCTGGTCGGCGGCTTCTTCCTCATGACCATCTACCGCGCCGGCAAGGTCCAGGGGCTCTACACCGCCGACAAGACGGTGGCTCGCATGGGAACCGCCGCCGTCACCGTGCTCGGCGTCTGGATCACCGTGTTCTTCGCCTATGGCATTGCGATCTGGATGCGCAATGCCTTCACCCTTTGAATTCAGGAGACTCAAGATGAAGCTGATCCAACAATGGGCATTCAGGGTGCTGGCCTTCCTGATCGCCTGTGCGGGCGCAACGACCGCCATCGCTCAGATCCCTGACGTCGCGGCCGGCCAGAAGCGCGCGCAGGTGTGCTTCGCCTGCCACGGCGTGAGCGGCGTCTCCAAGATCTCGGGGACGCCACACCTGGCCGGGCAGGACCGCGCCTACTTGATCAAGGCCATGCAGAGCTACCGCAATGGCCAGCGACAAGATCCGACGATGGTGGCGATGGTCAAGCCACTCACCGATGCCGACATGGTGAACATCGCCGCCTACTTCCATCTGGCGGTGAAGAATGCTCGTGGCGAGACGCTGGCATCCATCATTGACCTCAACGATCGGATCAAACCGGTGGGAAAGGTCGTTGTGGCCGAAGCGCCGGCTGCTGATGCAGTGCCGCGTTCGGCCGAGGCGATCTACACCGCAAGCTGCGCGGCATGCCACTCCAGCGGCGCTGCCGGTGCGCCCAAGATCGGTGACAAGTCGGCGTGGGCTTCACGCATTTCGCGAGGTGGCGACAAACTTCTGGAACATGCGATCAAGGGGGTTAATGCCATGCCGGCACGAGGCAGTTGCTCAGATTGCTCCGACGATGATCTGAAGAAGGTCGTCGACTACATGGCTGCAAAGAGTCGATAGAGATGCGGGCTTCGCGTATCCAGTCCGAGGACGCGCCGCGGTAGGCCGAAGAGTTGAGCGCGCTGCATCACTTCAAAACGCCTGAGGTTTGGGAGTGATGTTGAGTGTTTGTCGAATGGTGAATCGACGCGCCACATCCACGAATGCGGTGGCGGCGGGCGACAAGCGCTTCATGTTTCGGACCGCAAGGCCGGTCATGCGCCGCTGGCGCGGCTCGAGACTGCGATAAACGACACCAGGAGCGACGTTGGGGAGCGCCAATCGAGCCGCGATTGCCACAGCATGGCCCTGCGCGACGAAACCCAGGATAGAGCTCAACTGCTCGAAGCGATAAAGCTTGCGCGGAGAAGCGTGCGCGCCCTCAAGAAGCCGATCAATAAGCGCCCCGCTACCTGCTCCCGTTCGAATGAAAGCCTCACCATTGAGGTCGCATAACTGCACATGACGTCGCCTCGCCAACCTGTGCTGCTCGGGAAGCACAACCACGAACTCGTCCTCGGCCAGCGCCAGGGTCTCGAAGCGATCGTCAGGCAGGGTGACAAAGCCTATTTCTGCGCGCTGCTCCAGTAAGCATCGAACCACCGCGGCGTCGTCCTGTTCTTCGATCTGCACTTCGACCTCCGGCTGCACGCGCTGGTAGGCGGCCAAGAGCGACGGCAGCAAGTGAAGCGAGGAGGTCGAACCAAAAGACGCAATCCGCAGAGTGCCCCGTGCAACTCCGCGCGCCGTCATGGCCTCTTGCAGCAAGGCCTCGCGCTGCTGCAGGATGTCATTGGCGCGCATCAGCAGACGAGACCCAACCTCCGACAACGTCGATTGCATGCCTTCGCGCTGAACGAGCGTCACGCCGAGTTCGCTCTCTAGCCCTTTTACTGCATGGCTGACTGCACTTTGCGTAATGCCGATCAGCGCCGCCGCCCGCGAAAAAACTTCCAGCCCGAGCTAGCGCTGCAAAAACCTCAAGTTGGGTGAAAGTCATGTCTGATCCATGAGTATTTACTCATTTGCCGATGAGTTTGGCAAAGCAGATAGTAATGGCATGAAGTCGTCATCTGCAGCCGTCTCCCCCACAGCCTCATCCATTGGGCTCGTTCATTTGAAACTCATCGGCATGGCGGCGCTGTGGGGCGCGTCGTGGCCCTCGGGTCGTGTTCTGGCGCAGGAACTGCCGCCACTGGCCGCAGCCAGTTGGCGCTTCGGCATCGCCTTGTTGCTGCTGCTCGGCTGGCTGCACGCCAAAGGCGGCACCACGCGGGTACGCAGGCTGTCGACTCGCCAATGGCTCGGCCTTGCCGCAGCCGGCGCCGTCGGCGTGTTTGGCTACGCGGTGTTCTTCATGTTGGGCCTCGCGCACGTGCCTGCCGGGCGCGCAGCCATTGTCGTGACGATCAACCCGGTTCTCACCACGCTGATCGCCGCCTGGTGGTTCGGCGAACGTCTGGATGGCAGGATCGCCGCAGGCATGGCATTGGCCACTCTTGGAGCAGCCGTCGTCATCACCCGCGGTCAGCCGTGGCTGCTCGTCGCGGGAGGCGTCGGGCTTGGGGAGTTGCTCCTGCTGGGCTGTGCCGCAACCTGGGTCGCCTACACCTTGATGGGACGACGCCTGCTAGCGGGGGTTGATCCACTCACCACGGCCACCGCGACTGCCGCCTTCGGCTTCGTCTTGCTGCTGACAACGTCAGCTGTGCTGGAGGGGCCAGGCGCTCTGGCCGCCCCGCTGAAACCGAACGCGCAAGTCTGGTCTGCACTTGCCTTTCTGGCTGTCGGTGCCACTGTGCTTGCTTACGCCTGGTACTTCGAAGGCGTGCAAGCACTGGGCGCGGGCGCGGCGTCCGCCTACCTCTGTCTGGTGCCCATCTTTGGCGTGTTGATTGCAGCGCTTTGGCTGGGTGAACAGGTGGATACATCCCTCCTGCTCGGCGGCGCTCTGGCAGTCAGCGGAATGGCCGCAATGAACCTCGCGCGAAGTTAGTTCAGATTCGGTGAGACGGTATGGCGCACTGTGCCATACCGTCTCAACGGCAATTAGGATGCATCGATTGCCAACCCCATTGGACAGGCGAGTCCCGCGAGCGTTGCCGAAGCGTCGGCCTTACTGTCGTCAAGCGCGCCTTCAATCACGGCGTCGGGCACCGCCTCACCCCACCTCCCCATGACTTCCAGCACCTCACGCAGCCCCTGCCCAATGGGCGTCAACTCGTAAACCACTCGCGGTGGCGTTTCTGCATAGGCAGTTCGCGTAACCAAGCCATGCTGCTCAAAGCCCTTCAAGCGGTGCGTCAGCGTGTGAGCGCTGATGCCCGGCAAAGCGGCACGCAACTCTGTGAATCGCAGCGGTCCATGCAGCAGTTCGCGCACGATCAAGGTGGCCCATGGACCGTCAAGAAGTGTCAAAAATCTTGCAACCCCGCAGCAAGGCGTCTTGGCTTGTTTCATTGCTTCAATAGTGCATTTGACGTAACCGATCTTCAGCCTACACCATCAACACTCTGTTTTTTGAACCATAGAGGAAGTTGATGACATTCGTAATCCACGGCGCCACGGGCGCCCAAGGCGGCCCGCTTTTGGCCCGCCTGGTCAAGGCTGGCAAGCCTGCCGTCGCCGCCGTTCGCAATGCCCAGGCAGCGCAAGACATGCCGACCGTCGCTATCGACAATGCATCGGTGGACTCGCTGGCAGCCGCTTACCGTGGTGCGGAAGGGGTGTTCGTGCACCTGCCCGTCACGGCGGAAGCGGACCGCCTCAATTACGCCCGCAATATCGCTCGTGCCATCGGGATCGCCAAGCCCAAGCGCGTGGTGATCTCCACCAGCGGCTGGGTGGTGGATGAACCCGCCTCGCCACTGCAGAACCCTTCTGAGAGTGCCATCTCAACCCTGATTCGGGAGACGGAACAAACGGGCGTATCGCTCGCAGTCGTGGCGCCCCGCTTGTTCCTGGAAAACCTGCTGAATCCCATGGTGTTGGCCCCGGCAAAGTCGGAAGGCGTCTTGCGATATCCGCTGCGAGCGGACTATGCGGTCTCATGGTGCTCACACCTGGATGTCGCCGAAGTGGTCGATCGACTGTTGACGGATCATTCCGTCACCGGCTTGGTTGGCGTTGGCCAGTCACCGGCCATCACCGGTGAAGAACTCGCTGGGAGTTTTGCCAAGTTTCTGGATCGCCCGGTCTCTTTCGACAGCCTGACACCCGAAGCATTTGGCGAAATGATCGCGCCGATGATTGGCGCCGGTCCGGCTTCCGGTGTTGTCGCCGGGTACCAGGCGCATGGCCTAGCATCTGTGAATGCTATCGCTCCGGCAACGAGTGCCCAGCAGCGACTAGGTCTCACGCCTCGCACAGTAGGCCAGTGGCTGGCCGAAATGGCGGTGTGATGGTTGCGCCACGCGAGTTGGTGGCTTAACACGGCACCAAACGGTTGATGGCGATGAAGCGCTGGCTACAACACTCAGTTGTCTGTATGAAAGCAGCCATGAGCGGCAAGATGCAGTGGGCACAGCCTGCAGCGTTCCGAAACGCAAAAGACCTTTCATTCACCGCTGCCCTCCAGAACTTCATCGCCCAGTCATTCACTCGTCAGCCAAGCAGCTTTAGATGGATTTTGCAAAGCGGATGGGCGCCCGACCGGTAGCGAGATCGGCGACCGGGTGGGAGATCATCCGCCCGCTACTTCAGCGGAAGGATCAAGCTAGGTACTCGTCGGTACTGGCCAGCGATGCATAGGCAAACGACAATGCAGCCATCGCTGTGGCATGCACCTGCGCTGCGGGCACCTTAACAGCACCGAACGCTAGATCCATCGTCGCGCAAGCATCATGCACCACGGTAACGGCGTAGCCAAAGTCGGCGGCGGCGCGGGTGGTTGCTTCCACACACATGTGGCTCATTGCACCGATCACCACCAAATCCTTGACGCCCTGCTCGTCCAGCACTTGCTTGAGCTGGGTGTCACGGAAGGAATTGGGATAGTTCTTGACGAGAACCTTTTCACCTTCCGCAGGCACCACGGCGGGGATGATCTGCACGGCGTCGCTTCCCGGCACAAAGACCGGCGCGCCGGGCTGGGTCATCTCATGCCGAACATGGATCAGAACATCGCCTTTGGCGCGTGCCTCCGCGATGATCTGGGCGGCGTTGTCCAGGGCGGGTTCGAGGCCGACCAGCGGCAGTTTTCCGGTGGACAAGTATTCGTTTTGCAGATCAACAACGATGATTGCGCGTTTGCTCATGGGATTGCCTCTTTCTTTCAGGGATTGGATAGGTGCTGACCGTGTTCGCTGGTGAGATCAGAAGGCGTAGGACTCGCCATCCTCAGGCACGAGGACGCGCGCCGGGTTCATGCCTTTTTCCTTGATGTAGTCGTGCAGGTCCTTGCGCGTCTGCATGCCATGGTTGACCGCCTCCATGTGGCTGCCGATCACAGAGGCCTTGGGCGCAGCCTGGTAGGCCCGGTACAAATCTCCCTTGCCCATGATGATGGAGCCGTCCAGCCCCTGGATGCGCGCATAACCGGTATTGAGAATGATCACGTCCGGCTGGTGCTGCTTGATTGACGCTTCTACCGAGTCATTCCAGACCGTGTCACCCGCCACGTACACCGTCTTGTAGCCTGGGTGCTGGAAGACCACGCCGATCACCTGTCCCAGGACTTTGCCGGCGACAGCCATGGCCTCGTCGCTGCCGTGCTGGCCGGCGGTGGCGCTCAAGCGGGTGCCGTTGAACGTTGTGTCAGGGCCCAGCACGCGGACGTCCGTGAAGCCATCTGTGCGGATGCTGGCGGCGTCGGCTTCGTTCTGCGCGAACAGCGGCAGGTTCTTGGGCAGGCTTTCTTTGGCCGCCTCATCCCAGTGGTCCAGATGGGTATGGGTCACGATGATGGCATCCGCCTTGATCACCTCGGCCACGGGCATGGGCAGCTCGACCAGCGGGTTGCGCAACCTACTGTTGTAGGTGCCCTCGAAACCGGGATAGCGGCCCTTCTTGGCCAGCATCGGATCGATCAGGAACGTGGTGCCCGCGTACTGCAGCTTGATGGTGGCGTTGCGAACTTGCTGGAACTTGACGGTCTTCACCGTCGCAGTGGCAGTCGAAGCGTTCGGGGGGAATTCGAGCGTGCCACAGGCTGCGACCGTGACGACGCAACTGATCGCGGCAGTGCAGCGCAATAGAAGGGGTACGTTCATGGATTTCATGGGAACTCCGTGCTTGGGAAAGATGCAACCGGAACAACGGCGTGGTTGTGCAGTGAGTGAAGTTTCCTGAAATGTGAACCCTCACGCCATTGGCCTTAGTGGGCATCTTCGATAAGATCGGGCCATTTTTCCTTTCGGCCCCAATCTGGAGGTTCTGTGCAACCAATTCGTGTCGCTGTACTGGCCTTCGATGGGGTGAGCCTGTTCCATCTGTCAGTGCCAGGCATGGTGTTCGGCGTGGAGCCAGCGGCCAGCGGTTTGCCTCCGTACGCGGTGCGCTACTGCGCTCCCAGCCCCGGCCGCGTGCGGTGCGACCAGGGCGTGGAGATCGACGTGCCGAATGGACTGGATGCCATGGCGGAGGCGGACATCGTGGTTGTCCCAGCCTGGAAGCACCCGGAGCGGGTTGCCCCGGCCGCGCTTACAGCCGCACTGCGGCAAGCTCATGATCGCGGCGCTCAGGTTGTGGGCTTGTGCCTGGGAGCGTTCGTGCTGGGCGATGCGGGCCTGCTCAACGGGCGGCGCGCAACCACCCACTGGGCCTGTCGGGAGCTATTCGCCGCGCGCATTCCCCAGGCCGACTTTCATCCAGACGTGCTCTACGTCGACGACGGCAATGTCATCACGTCGGCTGGCACGGTGGCGGCTATCGATTGTTGTCTCAACATTGTGCGGCAGCGTCATGGGGCCGGTGTCGCCAATCGGGTGGCGCGGCTGCTGGTGACCCCTCCACACCGTCAAGGCGGTCAGGCCCAGTACATCCAACAACCGGTAGCCGAGTTGCCCAGCGAGAACCGATTGCCGGGCGTGCTTGAGTGGGCGCGGGAGCATCTCCGTGAGCCGTTGTCCCTGGACAAACTGGCCGACATAGCGAAGATGAGCCGCCGAACCTTCACTCGGCGCTTTCGAGAGGCCACCGGAACCACCGTGAACAAGTGGCTGATTGCCGAACGGATCTGCAGAGCGCAGCAATTGCTGGAGACCAGCGACATGCCGATCGAGCAGTTGGCCACCGAACTGGGGTTTGGCACGGCGCTGTCGCTGCGTCAGCACTTTGCCAGCCAAGTCCGCACGTCCCCGATGGCGTACCGGCGTGCTTTCCGCGAAGGGACTTTGGGCCAAACTTAGGTTTGGCTCAACACCGCATCCGGCCCTATCGCACCCCTGAATGTGAACAATGTTCGGTCGCTGTCACGAAGGTAAGCGACCGCCAATGCCAGGGTCCGTGAGAGCCCCGCCGAATGGGCTGTCACCTCAAAGTCGTAGGGCCAGACAGCCAACGCGTACTGGAACGCGGCGCGTGCATCGTTGACTACTGCCGCCAAGTGAGTCCAGAATCAAGGCCTTCTCGGTTTGTTGAAAGCGAGAAGTTCTTTCTAAATCAGAAAGTTAGGTCGCGGTTGATGTTCCCTTCACCGAAATCGAACCCGCTGGAATCGACGCCGAACTCCGCGAAGAAGGTCTCCATGAACTCCACCGCATCGTCGCCCGTGATGCTGAGATCGTCCTCGATCGTTGTCTCTGAGTGAAGATTTCGGCCTGGGAGAACACCAGACTCCTTTCTGGCGAATGCCTCGACCGCTGCAATGAAGCTCATGACCGGATGCTCTCGATCTTTCCGCCGGGTAGTTTGACGGCTAGATTCTGCTAGCGTCGTTGATCTTTTGGCACTCATACGGATCGAGCGTGCCACGCCGATATTTACAATACTCCATAAATCTAGCCTTATCCTCTGCCCTCAGCAGGTCATAGCGTTCGTATTCAAGGCCATCCTGCGATGGATCTTGAAAAAAAATAATCCAAGATGGCTGAGCCTTAATGAAAGGACTCCAACTCACCCCCATCTCATGGTCACCGGTGTATTTATCCAGACCCAGAAATAGCCAGGCCAACAAAATCATTAAAAAACACAATACGAGATAACGAAAATTCTGTTTTTTAAACATATTAAGGCTCCGACAACCCCAATTTTTTCCTGAGCTGATCGGCAATGATCATTCCATAGATCCCTGGACATGCGCGACTGGTTTGAACAGTTTTTGCAAAATCCCTGTGTCCGCCCAATCGACGGATTGGGAAAAAATCCTTCAGTGCACCTACCAACGCCTCCGTTCTAGATATCTGCTGCTCCGTACCTTCGTCGTGCAACACCTTTAATCGATCAGCTTGCACACTCAAAAACTCATTGATAGCAGCCTGGGCACCCTTGGCCTTGGCGACATTCATGACGCCGGGTCCGTATTTAGCGCCCTCCCCTCTTACGCTCAGATCTGCCAATAACACAATCCCAATGACTCCCGTATTCATCGCCTCCACATGAGCCCCTTTGTGACGGATATCAAGTGCCTCGTAGATGGTACCGTCGCAGGCTACCGCATAGTGATAGCTAACTCTCCCGAATTTCTTGATGTCTATCTTCTCTACTTGACGAATGGACTCCATGCCAGGGGCCGCACAACCGAATGTGTTTCCTGCGTGATGAATGGCAATCGAGTGATAGTTCCAATCGTTGGGCGGAATCATCGCTGGATTTTGAGCCTTCCAACTGAGGCGATCAACTATCGATAACCTATCAATCAGGGCTTGACGTATTTTTTCCTGATTTGCAATCCAGCAGGCGGCGGTGGGATTTAAGATTCTGATGCTAGGTTTATCAAGGGCTTGATGGGTCGGCCCTCCTGGGAAAACAGTCGAATCCACAGGAAGAATTCCAACCATTTCCTGAAATGTTCGAATCGCGTCTAATGTTCTGGCATTGATATAACCATCTTCTTTGACAGGCAAATAACCCATTTTGCACTTCATGTGACGGTTGAGCGATGCCTGAATCGCCAAAACATCATTTCTTTTATTCCCTGAAGTCTTACCCACGGGTGAAGTTATTTTCATAGAAGATACTTCTTAAAAAATTCTTAATCCATGAATTTACCCTTAAATAAACAACTCACTAAATAATGAAATTTATAGTTATCTGAACAAAATCTAATGCAGGATATTTCCCTCACAGCGATGGCCGACCTATGCATTACATAGCGGAGTCCGCGCCGCCCCCCAGCCGCCCCACCAGCCCCGCACTGGCCTCGTTCAATCCCACCACCTCCACCACCGCCCCGTGGTGCCGCAGCCGCTGCACCACCTTCTCCAGCGCGGCCACGGCCGTCACGTCCCAGAAATGCGCGCGGGACACGTCGATGCGCACGGGGCGCCCTTCGGCCGCGAGGATGTCGAACGCCTCGATGAACGCGTCGGCCGAGGCGAAGAACACCTGGCCCGACACGTGCCAGGTGCGCAGGCCGGTGGCGGCATCGTCCTCGGCCCGCACGCCGAGCAGACGCGCGACCTTGAACGCGAAGAACACGCCGCTCAGCACCACCCCCACGCCCACCCCGGCCGCGAGGTTGTGCGTGGCGAGCGTCACGGCCACGGTGGCGAGCATCACGGCGCTGGACAGGCGCGGGTGGCGCACCACGGCGCCCAGCGACTTCCAGTCGAACGTCGAGGCCGACACCATCACCATGATGGCCACCAGCGCGATCACTGGCACGCGCGACACCCAGTCCTTCAGCGCCACCATCAGGATGAGCAGGAACACGCCGGCGAACAGCGTGGACAGGCGCCCGCGCCCGCCGTATTTCACGTTGCCCACGGCCTGGCCGATCATTCCGCAGCCGGCGATGCCGCCGAAGCAGCTGGCCGCGATGTTGGCCAGGCCCAGGCCCGCGCACTCGCGGTTCTTGTCGCTGGGTGTGTCGGTCATCTCGTCCACCACGGCGGCGGTGAGCACCGATTCGAGCAGCCCCACCATGGCGATCGCCAGCGCCGGCAGCGCGATGGCGCGCAGCGTCTCCAGCGACACCGGCACCGCGGGCAGGCCGAACAGCGGCAGCGCATCGGGCAACCGGCCCAGGTCCGCCACGGTGGGCAGGTGCAGCCCCGTGGCGGAGGCGATGAGCGTGAGCGCCACCACGCAGATCAGCGGCGACGGAATGGCGGTGAGCGCCCGCACCTGCAGCCGCTGGCCCAGCCACGGCAGGCCGTAGATGAGGGCCAGCCCCAGCGCCAGCATGCCCCAGGTGGCGGCGCCCGCGCCACGCAGGTGCGGCAGCTGCGCCGAGAAGATCAGCACCGCCAGCGCGTTGACGAAGCCCGTGCGCACCGAGCTGGAGACGAAGCGCACCAGCACGCCCATGCGCAGCAGCCCGAACGCCACCTGCACCACGCCCGCCAGCAGCCCCGCCGCCAGCAGATGGCCCAGCCCGTGCGACTGCACCAGCGGCGCCGCCACGAGCGCCACCGAACCGGCGGCTGCCGACACCATGGCCGGGCGCCCGCCCGCGAAGGCGATCACGATGCTGATGACGAACGAGGCGAACAGCCCCACGGAGGGATCGACGCCCGCCACGAACGAAAACGCGATCACCTCGGGAATCAGCGCGAACGTGGCGACGGCACCCGCGAGCAGTTCGCGCGGAATGCTGGGCGCCCATTCGGCGCGCAGGCGGGCCAGGAAAGCAGGGGTCATGGAACGGCAACGCGCGCCGGAGCGCGCGTAAAAGCAAAAGGAAAGGGGAAGAAAAAGCGCCCGGTCAGGCCGCGCCGGCGTCCGTCAGGCGCCGCAGCACTTCTTGTATTTCTTGCCGCTGCCGCAGCTGCACGGGTCGTTGCGGCCGGGGGTGTCGGCGCGGCGCACGGCCTCCACGCGCGGGCCGATGCTCTTCCAGAGCTGGCGCAGGTCGTACACGGCCCAGACGGCTTCGCTGAACGACTCCAGGCGGGCCTCGCTCACGCTGGCCGGGCCGTCCTCGGCATACAGGTTGTGCTCGGGCTTGCCGGTGTCGTCCTCGGTCAGCACCACGATGTTCTCCAGCGCGCCGTCCAGCCACTGCGCGGCGTCCTTGTCGCGCGGGGCGGCCCATTCCTCGGGCCAGTTCTCGACGGCGAACATGAAGCCGAGCGCCCACACCTGGCCGAACGAGGGAATGTCCTGGCCGGCCATCTCGGCGCGTTCTTCCTCGGGCAGGCAGGCCACGGCGCCGCGCATGTCCATCACCTCGGGCTGGAAGGCGCGGTCGTCCTCCAGCGATTCCACCTCGGTCGCCAGCTGGCGGCTGACCTCGTCGAACCGCAGCGTCCACAGCTCCATGAACCGCGCCTGCTGGGCCTCGTCCTTGAAGGCCGGCAGCAGCGGCAGCGGGGCGCCCGCGCCCTCGGTCACATCGATGGGGCCGCCGTCGTCCAGCAGCATGGGCAGGTATTCGGCGGCGGGAATGGCACGGCGCGTGCAGGCCAGCGCGGTCAGGAAACCGTCGCAGAACTCCCACTGCGGGATTTCTTCGGCACGGCTGCGCAGGTCGTCCAGCAGCGTGTCCAGCTCGTCGAGCGCATCGTTGTCGAGGGCGGGTTCGGTGCCGGCGGCAGCGGCGGCGGCGGTGTCGTGGGAGGATTCGGTCATGGGGCGGCTCCAGGGCGCGGCGGGGGGAGAAAAAGGCTTCGTTATGATGCCGCAGCCCGCGCAAAGCGGCGAACCGGGGCGGGCGCAGGCATGGCGCTGGAGGCAGGTGCAGACAGCCCCGCCCAGGGCCACGGCCGGGCCGCAGGCGGCGATTTTATCCGCCCGGCTCCGGCCGGCCCCTGCCGGCCTCGGTTCGCACCCCGTTCGCAGCCCCGGGCCCGGCCCGTTCCCCTCTTTCGCACCGACCCCATGCCGACCCACGCCGATCCTGCAGCGCCCGCCGCCGCCGTCCCCACCGACCCCGCGGCCTTCCTGCGCGAGCATGCGGCCACCCAGGCGCCCAACGTGCAGAGCTACCGCCTGCCCGGCGAGCAGTGGTGGCTCAAGCGCGCGGGCGCCAGCCACGGCGCCGGGCGCTACCGCGCCATGGCGGTGCTGGCACGCCTGCTGGGCCTGGCGGTG
>NZ_BAAJYS010000080.1:0-15062 GCF_057543315.1 Acidovorax sp. KPB24-07 | reverse complement strand
GGCACGGCCTCACGCCGAAGGCCCGCGTGGTCGGCATGGCCACGGCCGGCGTGGCCCCGCGCGTGATGGGCATCGGTCCCGCGCCGGCCACGCAGAAGGTGTTGCAGCTGACGGGCCTCACGCTCGATCAGCTCGATGTGATCGAACTCAACGAGGCCTTCGCCGCGCAAGGCATCGCTGTGCTGCGCCAACTGGGCCTGCAGGACGACGACGCGCGCGTGAACGCCTGGGGCGGCGCCATCGCGCTGGGCCATCCGCTGGGCGCCAGCGGCGCGCGCCTGGCCACCACGGCCGTGAACCGCCTGCATGCCACGGGGGGGCGCTACGCGCTGGCCACCATGTGCATCGGCGTGGGGCAGGGCATCGCCGTGGTGCTTGAACGCGTCTGATCGGCCCGCTGCCAAACCCCAGGAAATCAAGCCCGTGTCCACCGCCACCCTCCATACCCCCGCCGGCGCCTTCCGCGTGCGCCTCGACGGTCCCGAAGGCGCACCCGTGCTGGTGCTGTCCAACTCCCTGGGCACCACCCTGGAGATGTGGGACGCGCAAGCCGCGCGCTTCGCCACGACGCACCGCGTGCTGCGCTACGACACGCGCGGCCACGGCGCGAGCGTGGCCTCGCCCGGCCCGTACACGGTCGACCAGCTGGGCAGCGACGTGCTGGCGCTGCTCGATGCGCTGGACATCGAGCGCGCCAGCTTCTGCGGCATCTCGATGGGCGGCCTCACCGGCCTGTGGCTGGGCGTGAATGCCCCCGCGCGGCTGAACCACCTGGTGGTGGCCAACAGCGCCGCGAAGATCGGCACGGCCGAGGGCTGGACATCGCGCGCCGCGCTGGTCCGCGAGAAGGGCACGGCGGCCATGGCCGAGCTGGCCGCATCGTCGCCCAGCCGCTGGTTCACCGATGCCTTCGTGGCTGCGCAGCCCGCCGTGGTGCAGCGCGCCCAGGGCTGGATCGCCGGCATTGCCCCCGAGGGCTATGCCGCCTGCTGCGAGGCCCTGGCCCAGGCCGACCTGCGCAGCGCCATCCGTGCCATCAGCGTGCCCACACTGCTGATCGCCGGCAGCGCCGACCCGGTGACCACGGTGGCCGATGCGCAGGCCATGCAGGCCATCATCGCGGGCGCGCAGCTGGCGCAGGTGCCGGCCTCGCACCTGTCCAACCTGGAAGCGCCGGCCGCGTTCGACGCCGCGCTGGCCGCTTTCCTGGCGCGCTGAGCCGCGGGCACGAAGAGAGACCGAGACCGCATGGACCCGCAGCCCACCAACCCCCGCTGGCAGCACCGGCCCGCCGGATCCACCTGGGGCGACTTCGGCCCCCATGACCAACTGGGCCGTCTGAACCTGCTCACGCCCGAAAAGGTGCGCCAGGGCGTGGCCGAAGTGCAAGAGGGCCTGGCCTTCGCGCTGAGCCTGCCGCTGGACTATCCCGGCGGCAATGCCCTCAACCCCAATCGCCAGCCGCCCGTGCTGCGGCCGCTGCTGCGCAAGGGGCTGGTCAACTTCAATTGCCTGCTGGGTGCGCTGGAGCCGGGCCGCACCGACGTGCTGTCGGACGACCTGGCCATCCTGCACCTGCAGTACTCCACGCAGTGGGATGGCCTGGCGCACGCGGGCTCGATGTTCGACGCCAATGGCGACGGCCTGCCCGAAGCGCTGTACTACAACGGCTATGCCGCCGGCCGCGACATCGTGGGCCCGGACGACGTGCGCGATGCCGGCGTGCCCGCCGCGCCGGGCGCGGCCACCAGCACCTCGGCCGCGCATGCGCTGGGCATTGAGGGCATGGCCCGCACGGGCGTGCAGGGCCGCGGCGTGATGATCGATCTGCGCGCGCACCTGGGCGATGCCCGCACCGTGGTCGGCTACGACACGCTGATGCGCGTGCTGGAGGCCGACGGCGTGGCCGTGGAGCCGGGCGACATCGTCTGCCTGCACACGGGCTTTGCCGACGTGGTGCTGGGCATGCGCAGGCACCCCGATCCGGCCGTGCTGGCGGATAGCTGCGCCGTGCTGGACGGGCGCGACGACAGGCTGCTGCAGTGGATCACCGACAGCCAGCTCGCCGCCATCGCCGCCGACAACTACGCCGTCGAGGCCTTCCCCGCCAAGGCGGGCCCGGCCTGCTGCGCCGCGCTGCCGCTGCACGAGCACTGCCTGTTCAAGCTGGGCGTGCACCTGGGCGAGCTGTGGCACCTGACGCCGCTGGCCGCGTGGCTGCGCGCGCGCCACCGCTCGCGATTCCTGCTGACGGCGCCGCCGTTGAATTTGCCCGGGGCCATCGCCTCGCCCGTGACGCCGGTCGCCACCGTCTGAAGCCCTGACCGTCACCCCGTTCCGCGCAGTGCGCACTGCGCGGAAATCCATCCCCTGAAGCCGGTTGACCGGCGTTTGCAATGTGCCGGACCGCCGTGCACACGGAGACTGTTGTGCCTTTCATCATCGAGACCTTCGACAAACCCGATCACCAGCACGTGCGCCAGGCCACGCGGGCCGCGCACCTGGCGTTCCTCGACCAGCACAAGGCCCTGCTGCTGGCCTGCGGCGCCAAGCTGGCCGACGACGGCAAGGATCTGGGGGGCGGCCTGTACGTGGTGGCGCTCGATTCGCGCGAAGAGGCGCAGCGCTTCATCGAATCCGACCCGTTCCACGCCGCGGGTCTGTTCGAGCGCGTCACGCTCACGCGCTGGCGCAAGGCCTACGTCGATGGACAGAGCTACCTGTAATCCCCACGCGCCCCTGCATTCCCTGAAGAAGAAAGACCTTCCATGACCACTGCACCCGCACGCGAGCGCGTTCTCATCACCGGCGGCGGCGCCGGCATCGGCGCGGCGACGGCCGAGCGCTGCCGCGCCGACGGCTACGAGCCCGTCATCATCGACCGCGCGATCGCCCACGTGCCCGGCGGCATCCAGGCCGACCTGTCCGACACCGCCGACACCGCACGGGCACTGCAGCAAGCGCTGGCGGGCGGGCCCATCACGCGCCTAGTCAACAACGTGGGCATCGTGGTGCCTGCCGAAGCCGCGGATCAGACGCTGGAGCAATTCGACCTCGCCGTGGCGCTGAACCTGCGCTGCGCGCTGCAGTGCATGCAGGCGCTGCTGCCGGGCATGCAGGCGGCGGGCTTCGGGCGCATCGTGAACATGTCCTCGCGCGCCGCGTTGGGCAAGGAGCTGCGCACCGCGTATTCGGCCACCAAGGCCGGCTTGATCGGCATGACGCGCGTGTGGGCGCTGGAGCTGGGCCGCCACGGCGTGACGGCCAACGCCATCGGCCCCGGCCCCATCCGCACCGAGCTGTTCGACCGCGCCAACCCGCCCGATGCGCCGCGCACCAAGGCCATCATCGACTCGGTGCCCGTCAAGCGCGTGGGCACGCCGGACGACGTGGCGCATGCCGTGTCCTATCTGCTCGATGCGCGCAGCGGCTTCGTCACCGGCCAGGTCTTGTACGTCTGCGGTGGCATGACCGTGGGCGTGGCGGGGGTCTAGCGCTTCCTTCTCGCGTTTTCTCAAAACCTCACAACACCAAAGAGACAATTTCCATGTCGAAAATCACCGCCTTCTTCACCGAACTGATGCGGCGCTACCTGCCCGATCCGTTCGTCTTCGCGATCATGCTCACGCTGCTGACCATGGCGCTTGCCTTCGGGGTGGAAAACCGCCCCATCAACGCCGTGGTGCAGGACTGGGGCAAGGGCTTCTGGAGCCTGCTGGCCTTCACCACGCAGATGGCGGTGATCCTGGTGATGGGCTACGTGCTGGCGGCCGCGCCCATCGTGGACCGCTTTCTCGACCGCATCGCCTCGCACGTGCACACGCCGCGCCAGGCCATCATCGTCGCCACCATCGTGGGCTGCGTGGGCAGCTACCTCAACTGGGGCTTCGGCCTGGTGATCGGCGGCATCATGGCGCGCAAGCTGGCGCTCAAGGTCAAGGGCGTGCACTACCCGCTCATCATCGCGGCGGCATACACGGGCTTCACCATGTACAGCCTGGGTTTCTCGGCCACCATCCCCGTGCTCATCTCCACCAAGGGCCACGCGTTCGAAAGCACCATGGGGCTGATCCCGCTCACGCAGACGATCTTCTCCGCGCCCATCCTGCTGACCAGCCTGGCCGTGCTCATCGCGCTGCCGCTGCTCAACGCCACCATGCACCCCAAGAAGGGCGAGCCGGTCGTGGAACTGGACCCGGCCACCGTGGCCGACACCAAGCCCGCCAGTGCCGAACACCTGCTGGGCGACGAGAAGACGCTGGCCTGGCGCCTGAACAACAGCCGCGTGCTGAGCCTGCTGATCGGCCTGTGCGGCATGGCGTACGTGGCCATGCATTTCATCCAGGGCGGCAACCTCGACCTGAACATGATCAACTTCTTCATCCTGTTCCTCGGGGTGCTGCTGCTGGGCACGCCGATGAAGTATGTGGAGAAGGTCAACGAAGGCGTGAAGACCATCGGCGGGATCATCCTGCAGTTTCCGTTCTACGCCGGCATCATGGCCATCATGCACGGCTCGGGCCTGGTGGAGTCCATCGCGCACGTGTTCGTGAGCGTCTCCACCGCCGACACGCTGCCGCTGTGGGGCCTGGTGAGTTCGTTCGTCATCAACTTCTTCGCGCCTTCGGGCGGCGGGCACTGGGTGCTGCAGGGCCCGTTCATGATCAACGCGGCCACCACGCTGGGCGCCTCGCAGGCGCAGACCGCCATGTCGGTGATGCTGGGCAACGGCTGGAACGATCTGGTGCAGCCGTTCTGGATCCTGCCGGCGCTGGCGCTGTCCAAGCTCAAGCTGAAAGACATCATGGGCTACACGGTGGTCTCCATGCTGCTGGTCGGCGCGATCTATGCCGTGACCATGCTGGTCTGGCCGCACCTGTGACCGCAGGCGCCTCTCTTTTCTTCCCTTTCCATCCCTTTTCGTTTTCAAGGAGCAACCGATGCTGTTCATGGCTGAAATGACGGTGAACATCCCGTCCACGCTGGCCCCCGAAGTGGCCGACGAGATCAAGCGCAAGGAAAAGGAATATTCGCAGCAGCTGCAGCAGGGCGGGAAGTGGCGCCACCTGTGGCGCGTCGTCGGCGAATACGCCAACGTGAGCATCTTCGACGTCGCCAGCAACGACGAGCTGCACACGATCCTGAGCGGCCTGCCGCTGTTCCCCTACATGCAGATCAAGGTGACGCCGCTGGCCAATCATCCGTCGTCCATCGTGCAGGAATAACGGCGTTGGCCGCTGCGCCCCGCTGGCGGGCGCCGCACCCGCCACGCGCCCCGCTTTTCATCCCCATAAAGAGATCCGAGGAAACAACATGACTTCCGTCCGCCCAAGCCTTCGCTTCGCCGCCCATCGCCGCACCCTGCTGGCCGCCGCCCTGGCCGTGGCCGCCACCGCTGCGGTGCCCACCGCGTTCGCGCAGGCGTTCCCCAACAAGCCCATCACCATCATCGTGCCCTTCGCAGCCGGCGGCACCACCGACATCCTGGCGCGCGTGATCGGCCAGGGCCTGTCCGCGGAGCTGGGCCAGTCGGTGGTGGTGGACAACCGCGCCGGCGCCGGCGGCAACATCGGCGGCCAGATGGCCGCGCGTGCGCCGGCCGACGGCTACACGCTCTTCATGGGCACGGTGGGCACGCACGCCATCAACGCCGCGCTCTACAAGAAGATGCCGTTCGATCCGGTGAAGGACTTCGCGCCGCTCACGCGCGTGGCCAACGTGCCCAACCTGCTGGTGGCCAACCCCAACCAGCCCTACAAAACGGTGCAGGAACTGATCGCCTATGCCAAGGCCAACCCCGGCAAGGTGAACTTCGGCTCGTCCGGCAGCGGCAGCTCCATCCACCTGTCGGGCGAGCTGTTCAAGAGCATGGCCAAGGTGGACATGCAGCACGTGCCGTACAAGGGCAGCGCCCCGGCCGTGACCGACCTGCTGGGCAACCAGATCGGCATCATGTTCGACAACATGCCCTCGGCCATCCAGCACGTGCGCTCGGGCAAGCTGCGCCCCATCGCCGTGACCACGGCCAAGCGCTCGCCCGAGCTGCCCGACGTGCCCACCATCGCCGAAGCCGGCGTGCCGGGCTACGAGGCCACGTCGTGGTTCGGCATGTTCGCGCCCGCCGGCACGCCTGCGCCCATCGTGGCGCAATTGAACAAGGCCTTGGTCAAGGTGCTGTCGCAGCCCGAGACGAAGAAGAAACTGGCCGACCAGGGCGCCGAGCCGGTGAGCGAGACGCCCGAGCAGTTCGCCGCCTTCATCCAGGCCGAAAGCGCCAAGTGGGGCAAGGTGGTGAAGGAGTCCGGCGCCAGCGTGGATTGATTTGCTATATTTTTGATAGCTATATGCCCTAGTGGAATTTGCGCTGGTGGCATTTTTCATGCCGGTGCCGACCGCTTGAATCGCAGGCGCCGGCGCCGACTCAGCAGAACGCCTGGCGCTGCGCCTTGAGCGCATCGCGGTCGATGCTGGCGTGCAGCAGTGCCATGTCGTTCGCGTCCACGCCGTGGCCGGCAAAGTGCTGCGGCCACTGGTCCACGGTGCGTGCCACGGCCTGGATGAGCTCGATGGCCCGGGCGCGCGGGATGCCGAACTCGCTCAGGTCCGTCAGCGCGTTGTCCAACGTGGATTCGGCGCCGTGCCGGCCGACCACCATGGCCTGGTAGCCCATGTTCTGCAGGGTGGGCACCACGTCGAACGCGGGCGACAGCTCGTAGTACCCGTCCCAGCCCAGCCGCAGGCAGTGGTTGCGTTCGTGGTCGTCCGTGTTGTCCATGAGGATGTTGAACACCATGCGCTGGAACAGCTCTTCGCGCTGGGCTTTCTGCCGGTCCGGATGGGCCTGGCGCCGCAGCACGGTGGCCAGCGCCCCGTAGCTTTCCGCAAGGCCCGCCGCCGCCAGCGCCGTCCGGGCCGAGAGGCAATGCACCCGCAGGGTCTGCCCGCCGATGTCGAGCCGGTCGAAGCGCTCGATGGTCAGCGCATGGCGCCGCTTGCCGTGCGCGTGCCGCGAGGGCAGGGGCAGCACGCCGGTGGTGGCCACGTGGATGCCGGCCTGCGCCGCCAGCGTCATGGTGGCGTGTTCGATCAGCGGCGTGTCCACGGCGTCGTCCCATTCGCTGAACTTGACCACGCAGGGGCCTTTGTCGGTCTGCAGCAGCGCCTTGGGCCGTGCGCCGCCCAGCGTGACGCCGGGCTGCACCAGGCGCTGGATGTCCGGCGTGATGGGTGCTTGCGTCTGCACGTCTTCCACGGCCTGCGCCAGCGAGGCCAGATCGCGCAGCTGCGGATAGGGCCCGATGCGCCGGGGCACGTAGCGCTCGGCGGAGGTGGAGATGCCCAAGGCACCGAAACGGTCGTCCCCGGCGAACAGCAGCATCTCCAAAATCGACAGGCGCGCGGGCCGGTCGATGTGGCGGATGATGCGTTCGCCCCACCGGTCGGGCCGCGCGTCGTCGATGGCGCCGGGGGCGGTGTCCTTGTGCCCTGCGCTGAAGGTCTGGCCCGCGATGAGCGGCAGGTCTTCGCTCAGCGCGAATTCCCACCAGTCCGCGGCGTAGGTGAAGGTGGCGCAGTTGGGCACCAGCGGCGACAGGGCCACGGAGCCTGTCAGCACGGGGGCGGCCGGGTTGACCAGGGTCCAGACGCAGAGCGTGTCCTGCGGCGCGTAGGTACGGGGCGTGACCCCTCCTGGCAGCGTCATGGCCGCTCTTTCTTGATGCCGGCGATCAGGGCGGCCAGGCCTGAAGCGGCATTGGGCAGAAATCGCTCAGCTCGCCGTTTTTCTTCAGCGAAATCCCGCAGGGCTTTTTCGATCTCCACTTTCCTGTCCGGCACAGGAACGCCGCGCAAGGCTTCTCTGGACGATGCGGATGGCCGGTTCGCCACCCGGGGGGGCGAATGGGGAGCCCCGCTGTCGGGCGCAGCGCCTGCCTTCAAGGTGGAGGGGGGGCGCTTTGCACGGCCTTGGGCCGCCGCTTTCCTGCCCCTGTCTTCTTGCTTGGCCGGAGACCGGGGTTTGGGGCGTGCTCTCGCCACTTCGCGCTCCAGCGAGGCGAGATCGTTCTGCGGGGCAACCAGATCGGCCAGCCCCTGCGCCTGATTGATGAGCCACAGGCACATGACATACGACGCCATCGCCACGGAGGGATCGCCCCGCTCGATGCGGGCCATGGTCGGCTGCGACACACCCAGCCGCTGGGCCCACTGCGCCTGCGTTTCCCTGCGGCGCTTGCGGGCGATGACGATGTTCTGCGCCAATTGCTCGATCTGCTGCAGTACGGCCTGGGGATAGTCTGCGGGAGGGGTGTTCTGTCTCGGCATTCATAGATGTTAGTGAAAATGGCTAAAAATAGAAACCTATGAATCAATGGCTTGGCCGGGGATCAGGGCAAAATAGTCAAAAAATTCGCATAGATAGACGATTAATGAGAAAAAATAAATATCTATGAATAAATGGAGGCAAGCAGCGATTGGTCCATAGCGATGCCGGCCCACGAATGGAGCGCGAGCCGGCGGTTCGAGGGGCAGGGACAGGGCACGGCGCGGGCGGCGGCCAGTTCCCATGCGGGCGGCGGGCAATAACGCCCTTCCGCCGGTGTCCATGTCTTCAGAAGAAGTACGTCAGTCCCACGCTGAAGCTGCGCGGCAGGGCGGGCGACACCACGTTGGCGTTGATCGCGCCGTCGTAGTAGGCCTTGTCGAACACGTTCTTCACGCCCGCGGTAATGCGGTAGTTGGAGCCGGCATAGCCGATCGACAGGTCCGCCACGGTGTAGGCGGGCAGGGTGAAGGGGTACGAGCCGACCTGCTCGCTCACGTAACGGGCGCCGGCGCCCAGGGTGATCTGCGGCATCTGCGGCAGCTTGTAGGTGGCCCACAGGGCCAGCGTGTGGCGCGGCGTGAGGTTCAGCGGCAGGCCCACGATGGCGGCGTTGTTGTCGCGTGTGACCTTCGTGTCGGTATAGGTGTAGGCGCCCGTCAGCTTCAGGCTGCGCAGCAGTTCGGCGCCCACTTCCAGCTCCAGCCCGCGCGCGCGCTGCTCGCCGGTCTGCACGCTGAAGCCGGTGTTGGCCGGGTCGGCCGTGGTGACGTTGCGACGCTTGAGGTCGAAGAGCGCCAGCGCCCCGGTGAGCCCGCCGCCGGGCGCCTCGTACTTCAGGCCCGCTTCCCATTGCTTGCCGGTCTCCGGCGCGAAGGGCGAGCCGCCGAAGCTGGTTCCCGACACAGGCAGGAACGATTCGCCGTAGCTGGTGTAGGCGGCCCATCCGGGCGTGAACTCGTACACCAGCCCGGCCGACAGGGTGGTGGCGGAATCCTTCTGGCGCGTCTGCCGGTTGGCCAGGCGGTCATCGATCTGGTTGTCCGACCAGTCGCGGCGCAGTCCGACCAGGGCCGTCCATTGCGGGTTGAACTTGATCTGGTCCTGCGCGTACAGGCCCATCACGCTGAGCTTTTCAGGCGCGTTGCTGGTGTAGGCGGCCGGGCAGGTGGTGGCCGCGCCATACACCGGATTGAACAGGTCGAGCGCGCCGATGGTGCAGCGCCGCTGGCCTTGCCAGCTGTGGCTGGTGCGCGCGTCCAGCCCGGTCACCAGGCGGTGCTGCACGCCCAGGGCGGCAAACTGCGACAGCAGCGAGGTGTCGGTGGCCAGCATGTCGTCATCCAGGTACTGGCGTGTGGCCTGCCGGTTCTGCAGGCGCTGATTGGACTGCAGCGCCAGGTTGGAGACGAAGTTGCCGTTGCCCTTCTCGGACTCGTAGCGCACGTTCTGGCGCAGCGTCATCTGCGGCGAGAAGCGGTGCTCCAGCGCGTAGCCGACCGAGGTGCTTTCGATGTCGTAGCCGCCGAAGCTCGGGTCGCCCGTGTACAGCGTGGTCCGCACGGGACCGTTGCGGTTGGGCAGCACCGTGCCGTAGGGCGTGATGCCCTGCTGGCGCATCCAGTTGCTCTGGCTGTAGGTGGCGAACAGCACCAGATCGGTCTGCGCGCCCAGGTCCAGCGACAGCGAGGGCGCGATCCAGCGGTCGCGGCGATAGACGAAGTCGGTCGGATCGTCGCTGTTCGAGACCTGGGCGTTGATGCGGAACGCCGCCTTGCCCGACTCGTTCAGCGGGCGGTTGATGTCGGCCTGCAAGGTGCGCTGGCCGAAGCTGCCCACCTCCACGCCCACTTCGCTCAAAGCATCGCGCTTGGGCCGCTTGCTGATGGCGTTGACGATGCCGCCGGGCTGCACCTGGCCGTACAGCACCGAGGCCGCGCCCTTGAGCACCTCGAAGCGCTCGTAGCCGTAGGGCGTGAGGCGCGTCCACATGCCGGGGCTTTGCACCAGGCCGTCGATGAGGATGGATTCGGTGGAGCGAAAGCCCCGGATGTTGATGTCGTCGAAGCCGCGCCGCCCGAAGTTGACCGGGCTCACGCCGGCCACGGTCTGCAGCGCCTGCTGCAGGTTGGCGATCTGGCGCGACTCCATCTGCTCGCGCGTGACGACGCTCACCGACTGCGGGGTTTCCAGCCGGCGCATGGGTGCCTTGCCGGCCGTCTGGGCTTCCACCGGGGCGAAGCCCACGTCCTTTTCCGTGCTGGCGTTGATGCGCACCTCCTGCAGTTGCGGCGTCGCGTCCGCGCTGGCCTGGGCCATGGCGGCCTGCGACAGGCACAGCGCCAGCGGCGTGAGTGCGCAGCGGCACAGGGTGCGTGCGGGGGAACGGGCCAGCGAAGGGCTCAGAAAAAGGCGCAGGAAAGCAGTGGCGTGGGCAGGCGAGTGCGCCGCGTCGGAACGGGTGTGGACCATGGAAATGCGGGAGAGGGAAGAGGCGAGGAGTAGGCAGCCAGACCAAGCGACGAGAAAGTGGATCAATTCTAATAAGAATAATTATCATTCAAATTAATATGGAGGCTGCCGAACCGGAAAGAGGCGCCAGGCGGGCACTTCCTCAGGGCGCACTTCGCCCGAACGAAACTCACCGGTATGGCGAAAACTGGACCCGGCGCATCAGCCCATCGCCTCCCGCCGCCTGCACGGAAAAGATGCAGGCGGCGATGACTACGGCGCTACGGAGGGTGTTGGGGAAATGCGTGTAGCCATGGTCGGCGGCGGCGGGCTTGGCGTCGTGGGAACCAGGACCTATTTGAGGCGCGCGGCCGTAGCGGTAGCCGCGCTACGGCGTCCGGTCGTCATCGCCCTTGGCATGCCTGTCTTCATGGTCACCAAGGAATTGGTTGCAGAGCACGTAGGGAATGAGCGAGGGAACCATCCACCACCACGAATGGAAATAGGTGAGAGCCCAGCAGGTCCAGGCGAAGACGGCACTGAACCAGCGGGCGTAGAAAGAGAATCCGCGAGACTTCATTTCGCGATCTTGAGGCCGCGACCGCCCCAGCGCACATAGACCAAGTAAGGCAGGATGCGCACCGTGCCAGCCGGTGTGGGCAGATGAATGGGCACTGTTGCCACCTCCTTGATCATCATGTTCAATGGCGGACCCAATCTCGCCATGTACACGCCTGGGCCAAAAACCCCATTCGCTCCAGCCCGGCTCGCGTGGATGACGCCAGTTCGTGCGATGCCAGCCGCCCCCGCCGTCGTCGTGAAGTGGATAAGGTGCTTTGGCAGTGCCGCGAACCCGTAACCCGCCGCGCCTAGCACGGTGGCGGTGGTCGGCGCCACATCCGGCGTCCAGAGCGCCGCGAACACACCGGGCACATGCGCCAGCGGAGCGAACGAATTGTCCGAGGTAGTGGCAACGTTCGCCCAATACTGCGCCGCCTCATCCGCCGCCAGGGTGGATTGGCGATAGAACTGGCGCAGCTTGAACATGAGATGGCTGATGGTACCCGCGTCGGAAACTTCCACGGGCGTGCCGCATCCTTCGCGGCGGCAGGTAAGGGCAATGTCGGGCATGGGCGTTCTTTTTATGCAAAGGCCGCGGGAACATCCCCGCGGCGCACCGGCCTCCCGCCAGCGCTCGGCATTACCGCCGTGCTACCTTGCGCGACCCTTACAACGTCACCGCAAATTTGTTGTGATTGGCAACCCCCTCAATCGTCGGCCCGCGCGCCCCTAACCGCAAACCTGCCGAGCCTGGGTTGGCTACACCAAACGCTCCAGGCTGCGCTCCATAACCCACTCGCGGATGATCTCGCGAATCTCCGCATCGTCCGCCGCACTGAGACCCAAGTACAGCCTAGCCGGCATCTTGACCTTGTGCGCCGGGATCGCTAACGCCCTCACCGTCGCGGTCTTGTGCTTCTTGCCCGCAAACAACACCGTGCCCGCCACGCTTCGATAGCGCACTGTGGTGGCGCGCTCGGGCTGGTCGATCTTGCCGCAGAACTGGTGGATCGCGCCGTACTTCGCGTTGGTGCTGACCGCCACAGTTGTTGTCATCCACCAGCAGCATCACGGGCCAAGCGCTTGGCCTCGCGTTCCAATAGGACGCCGTCCTTGGCCGCCATAGCCAGCAGGCAGTCCACAGCCAAAAACTAGGAATGCCATGCTCGCAGCCCGGGCCCCAGTCCAGGTAGCGCGGCTGCAGGACTACCAGGACGCGGTGCGGCTAAAGGGCTGATTTGCGCGCAGCGCAGGGTCAGTGGTTGAAATCCACCTCAACGTGGCCGGCATGAACTGCGCCAGACCGGCCGCTCCGACGTGCGAGGCAGCGCCCGCGCGCCAGGCGCTTTCCCTTTCCTGATGCACTTGAGCGGTGAACACGGCCACCGGAGCATCCAGGCCCCATACCGCATGCGCCGAGCGGATGAGCAGGGAGCGGTGTTTGCTGCGCTGCCGTGGGCGCCTGGGCTTTTGCAACAGAGGAGATAGCCGACAGGGCGAAAATTCACAGCGCAGCAGTAAAAGCGCAGAACAAGGCCACGACCCTTGCGCAACAAGTACTGCCACATGGTCACAGGCCCGACGCCACGCCGAGGACCACAAATCCGACCGCCATGGCGGTGATGTACACATGCTGGTCTCCCGGCACTACGCGGTAGTCCACGTCCCGAGAGGTTTGTCCATGCCCAGCCATCAATCCTGGTAAAGGAAGCCGTCGGGGCGCGTAGAGGAAAGCACACGGTCGAGCCAATAACCCAGCACTGCCGTCAGCACAATGAGTGCGGCCTTGTATAGCACCACAGGCAACTGGGCCAGACACACCAACGCGATCAGCGCTAGCAGAAGCACCGCCACCAGCAGGAACAGGCTATTACGCGGCGCGTAGCCAAAGAGGGATGACGTGTTTCACAGGCACTGCTTGCAAGACGATGATGGAAAGCCATCAGTCTTCCTGCGAAGGGGGCCGTGTATTGAGAGCCAGAACCTTAATCCTTTTGCTGCCCGGTGGAGCCTCTTGCGGATTGCGCTTGCGATACTCCGAGATGTTTCCGAAACTGCGAGTACATCATTGCAATGCGAAACACATGCATAGTTGCGGCAACTACAGACGTCAAGGCGTAGAGAAAAAATCCATAGCCAAATACGCCGCCAAGGGCATTCATCCAGGGGAGCCAGTCACGGATTGGATCCATCGCAGGGGTATAAAACCACCAGGCTTTTGCCACAACGGCGCTAAGAAGCGCCAAGGCCTGCACCAGAATGAAATGCACGAACGTCGCGCAAAGACCCAGATACATGGTAGGCAAGGTTTCCCCACCTGAGTCTTGCGGGTCAGGATCAGCAAGCAAGGATCGGAACTTCTCGTCGCCGAAGCCAATGAAGATGGCAAATCCGCCGAGAGTGAAGCCTAGAACGTTGGGAAGTACTGAGAGATTCTGATCCCACCAAGCCGTGCAGCTTCCACCTGGAGCACATATAGGTGACCACCAAGTATTCCAAGTGAGCGCAAGAAGGACCAGGGAAAGGTGCATGTATGGCGAGCGCACCAAAGCACGGAGGCCACCATAGGCAACCCAGTACGCTTTGAAGACATGGGAAACGCTGCGATACATAAAGTGCTCATCCTATTGGCTACTGATTTTTGGCCCTTTTAATCAATTCCCTGATCGTCTCTTTTGCCTCGGAGAAGCGCATAAACACGCGCTTAGGTTTTTTCGCTGTAGTCACCTCGATAGGGGTGCCGTGCTCATCCACTCCCAAGCTTGTCACCCGGCCGTTACGAGCAGCAACCTCAGCTTCTGCTAGAAGTTGCGGATCTGGTTGCAGGCGATCACCCCTTTTTGCCGTCAGTACTTCTTGTCGAGATTGCACATTCAGCCCTGCTAGGCGCTGTTCAAATCTGGCTGCCAAGTCACCCACATCGTCAGGGTTGGGACGCTTGAACGTTAGCTCGACACGATGCAGCCCCGGAACGTTGAAGACCTCCTCCAAGGCATCTTCGTCAGGCAGCGCTGTAACGTCAACCTGTGGAAACTGCTGGTCCGCAACCACGTGATCAAACAGTGTTTGCAAATACTTCTCTACTATCCCCGGCGCAAGCACTCCTGACTTGTCCTTGGAGACGTACCAAAGTTCGTGCTCCCGCGGGAAAAAATGAAGGGGATCTTCTGCATATGCGCCAGAAGATGCCGAGGAATACTGATCTGCTGTACCTCTTTCTCAGTAGCTTGCTTGCGTGTGACCGTGTTGAACCACGGTTCGTTCGCGTCGACTTTAACGAAGCGGTAGATCTCGCCCGAGAGCTCGTTAGTTTGAACAGCATCTCCAATGCCATAAAGACTCCCCAAGATCAGCCCGTGAATTTCTCCTTGAGCGTAGAGCTTGTGTACGTCATAAGCCGAACTGAAAAGTTCGACGTAGCGCTCCCGGCTATGTGGACGATGCATCGCAATATTCATCGCACTTACCACTACTGTTCTTGCTCTTTGTGCCACTTTACTTGTCCTCCGAGTTATTCGATTTAATCGTCACGGGCCATTATGCAAAGAGTTCGCACAAGAGCGCCGGAACCTCTCAGTGGAGGGCATCGCCGACCGCATGGACGTGACTCATGACAGCCTCTACAAGTGGCTCGGCACCGGCCGCATGCCGGCCATCCTGATGGCCGGCATGCGGACTGGCCTGCGGTTGTCACTACGTTACCGATTGGTACACCGCGGCAGCGGGGCGC
>NZ_BAAJYS010000079.1:0-15122 GCF_057543315.1 Acidovorax sp. KPB24-07 | reverse complement strand
CGCGGTGCCGGGGGCGGGCCGAGCGGGGCGGCGGCACGCCGCCCGTGCCCTGGACCGCCGATGCGACGACCGAGCGGAACTGCTTGAGGTCCACCGGCTTGGTGAGGTAGTCGAAGGCGCCCGAGCGCAGGGCCTCCACCGCGTTCTCGGCCGAGCCATAGGCCGTCATGACCACGCAGCGCTCGCGCCGCTGCTGGTCGCGCAGCTCGTGCAGCAGCTCCATGCCGAAGCCGTCCGGCAGGCGCATGTCGGTGATCACGGCGTCGAACTTGCGGGCCTGCAGCTGCTGGCGGGCCTCCTGCAGGTTGCCTGCCGTCTCGACCCGGTAGCCTTCGCGCAGCAGCGTCAGCTCGTACAGGGTGCGCAGGTCGGGTTCGTCATCGACGACGAGGATCGTGGCGGCGTTGGCGTTCATGGACAGGTGCGGGCGGGGTCAGACGACGATTGTGTCAAACAGCGTGGTGTTCGGGTCCTGCGGCCGGGCGTTCTTGCGGAACACGACCGTGAACGCATTGCCGCCGACCGCCCCGCGCGGCAGGTTGCGGGTGAGGCGCTGGTAGCCGATCGACGCGCCGTGCCGCTGGCACAGCTCGCGGCAGATATAGAGGCCCAGCCCGCTGGAGCGGCTTTCCGAGGAAAAGAAGGGCTCGAACAGGTGGCGCTCCACGGTCTTGTCCAGCGGCGCCCCGTCGCTCCACACCTGCAGCCCCACGGCGCCAGCCGCGCTGACGTAGGTGGCCACGTAGAGCGAGTCCGGCTCGCCGCCCATGTAGCGCAGCGCGTTGTCGAGCAGGTTGACGAGCACGCGGCGCAGGTGTTCGGCGTCGAACTCCACGGGCGCGCGGCCCGCCTCCAGCGCGAGCTGGGCCCGGCGCTTGCCCGGGTCCTGCGCCTGCCAGTCGCCCCAGGCCTGCGCGACCGCATCGCAAAGCACGACGGTGGAGGCGGGGGCATGGCTGATCTGGTGCTGCACCCGGGCGATGTCCAGCACCTCCTCCGCGATGCGGGCCAGCCGCTCGGCGTTCTGCTGCACCATGTGGGCCAGGCGCTTCTGGCCGGGCTCGTGCAGTTCTTCTTCCAGCAGGGCATTGGCCTGCATGATGGCCGCAAGGGGATTGCGGATCTCATGGGCCACGGCGGCCGACATGCGGCCCATCGAGGCGAGCTTTTCGGTGCGCAGGCGGGCCTCCATCTCGCGCAGGTCGTGCAGGAACATCACGCACAGGTGCTCGCCCCCGGTCTCGCGCGCGATCTCCTGCGACGACGTGAGCCAGGCCCGTACGTGCAGCGCCAGCGGGCTTTGCCCCGGGTGCAGCACGTCCACGTCGGCGCTTTGCGGCTGGCCTTTCTGGAAGGTCTGGCGCGCCATGGCCAGCAGCGGCTTCCAGGGCGAGGAATGGGCCATGGAGAACGGCAGGGCGTGGCGGGCGTTGGTGCCCAGCAGCCGCAGCGCCGCGGGGTTGGCGATGCGCACGGTGTCGCGCTGGTCCAGCACCAGCACGCCGTCCGACAGGTTGTGGATGACCAGGGCGCTCACCTGTTCCTGCACCTTGGCCGCCATCTGGCTGGCCTGGGCCAGCTGCTGTTCCCGGTTCAGGCGCGAGGCGAGCTGGTGCACCAGGTAGGCGACGATGAAGTAGCCCGTGCCGGTGAGGGCCGTCTGGAAATAGCGCTGCGTGGCGTCGGAGCCGCCGCTGCTGCCCAGCCACCAGGCCCATGCCAGCAGCAACAGCGTCACCGCCGCGGTCGTGCCCAGGGCCAGGGTCAGCGTGCCCAGCACGCCGGCCATCAGGATGGGCAGGCCGAACAGGGGCGTGAAGTTCATGGAGCCCACGTGCAGGATCTGCAGCGTGCTGATCAAGGCCAGGTCCACGCCGATCGAGCACATCCACTGCAGCCACGAATGGGGCCCGGGCGGCGCATTGCCGGCCAGCACCAGCAGCAGCACGGTAGCCACCAGATAGCCGGCGCAGATGCCCAGCAGCAGGGGTTCGTAGGACTGGTTCAGCGCCACGCCCAGGCCCTGCAGCAGCAGCAGGGCGGCGGCCACCATGATGCGGCCCGACAGGAAGCTGCCCCACAGCCGGGCGAAGGGGGCGTCGGCGGACAGCAGGGCGCTGGCGCGTTTCAGGGCCGGCACGGGCGGAGGCCTTTCACGCCGGCCCTTGGCGCTGGTGCTCGGGAGTGCAGTAGCTCGCGCCGCCGTCGGTCAGCGCCTCGGAGCGGGGGGATGTGCACGCCGCACCGGGCGCAGGACACCATGGCCTGCGGCAAGGCGGGGCGCGCCGCGGCGGGCGGTGGCATCTCCCGGCGCCGCTGGTTGCGCCACACCCCGAACGCGATGACCAGCACCGCCAGCAGGACGAGGTACTTCATGCGGCGCGTCCCAGGACCACTTCGAGCACGAAGCGCGAGCCCACGTAGGCCAGCAGCAGCAGGCCGGCGCCGGCATACAGCACGCGCACGGCGCTGCGCCCGCGCCAGCCGAAACGCGCGCGCCCGATCAGCAGCACCGCGAACGTGATCCATGACAGGACCGAGAACACCGTCTTGTGCTCCCACTTCCAGGCCCGGCCGTACAGCGTTTCGCCGAACAGCCAGCCGGCCACCAGCGTGGCGGTGAGGAGCACGAAGCCGGCCATCACGAAGCGGAACGTGAGGCGCTCCAGGGTGAGCAGGGGGATGCCGCTGTGCGGGTCCGCGGCCTGGCGGATCTTGCGCTCCGCGCGGGTCATGAGCCAGGCATGGACCACGGCGGCGGCGAACAGCCCGTAGGACGCGATGCCCAGCGCCAGGTGCAGCGGCAGCCAGGCGGATGCGTTCACGTGCAGGGGCTGCCCCGGAAACAGCAGCGCGAGCACCACCGCCACGGAGCCCAGGGCGCCCAGCAGCCAACGGGCCTGGAGTTCGGGAAACATCTGGCGTTCGACGGCATACACGGTGAGGACCAGCCATGCCGTCATGGAGAGGGCGGGCGCGAAACCGAAGTGCGGCGTGCCTCCGAGCAGGCTGTAGGCCAGCACCGCCGCGTGCAGGCCCCAGGCGACCCAGAGCGCGGTACGGCCCGTTTTGCCGCCGAACCGCGCGGCGGCCGCGGCGGGGGCGGCGTAAGCCATCGCCGCGGATAAGGCCAGCAGCCAGCTGACGGGAGACGCACTGGGTAAAATCATGGACTCACAGTTTAGCCCTTCGCCCGCCCCCGGCGGACCTGCCTGCGGCACCAGCCGCCCAGGCACAGGGGCACTTCCGGAACACTCCTATGGCCTCCGCCCTTACCGAAAAACTCACGCGACTCGTCAAGGAGATGCGCGGCCAGGCCCGCATCACCGAATCCAACGTCCAGGACATGCTGCGCGAAGTGCGCATGGCGCTGCTGGAGGCCGACGTGGCCCTGCCGGTGGTGCGCGACTTCATCGCCCGCGTGAAGGAAAAGGCCCTGGGCCAGGAGGTGCTGGGCTCCCTCAAGCCGGGGCAGACGCTGGTGTCCATCGTGAACCGCGAGCTGGCGGCCACCATGGGCGAGGGCATCGCCGACATCAATCTGGCGGCCCAGCCGCCCGCGGTGATCCTCATGGCCGGCCTGCAGGGCGCGGGCAAGACCACCACCACCGCCAAGCTGGCCAAGCACCTGATCGAAAAGCGCAAAAAGAAGGTGCTCACCGTGTCGGGCGACGTGTACCGGCCCGCCGCCATCGAGCAGCTCAAGACCGTGACTGCGCAGGCCGGCGCCGAGTGGTTCCCGAGCACGGCCGACCAAAAGCCCCTGGACATCGCCCGCGCGGCCATCGACTACGCCAAGCGGCATTATTTCGACGTGCTGCTGGTGGACACGGCCGGGCGCCTGGCCATCGACGAAGCCTTGATGAACGAAATCAAGGAACTGCACGCTGCGCTGAACCCGGTCGAGACGCTGTTCGTCGTCGATGCCATGCAGGGGCAGGACGCCATCAACACCGCCCGCGCTTTCAAGGAGGCGCTGCCGCTCACCGGTATCGTGCTGACCAAGCTGGACGGCGACTCGCGCGGCGGCGCGGCGCTGTCGGTGCGCCAGGTGACCGGTGCGCCCATCAAGTTCGCCGGGGTGTCCGAGAAGATCGACGGCCTGGAAGTGTTCGATGCCGAGCGCCATGCCGGCCGCATCCTGGGCATGGGCGACATCGTCGCGCTGGTCGAGCAGGTGAGCGCGGGCGTGGACATGGAGGCGGCGCAGAAGCTCGCGGCCAAGGTCAAGAGCGGCGACGGCTTCGACCTGAACGACTTCCTGTCGCAGCTGCAGCAGATGAAGCAGATGGGCGGCCTGTCCAGCCTCATGGACAAGCTGCCGGCCCAGTTCTCCGCCAAGGCCGGCCAGGTGGACATGGACAAGGCGGAGAAGGACATCCGCCGCAAGGAAGGCATCATCCAGAGCATGACGCCCCTGGAGCGCCGCAAGCCCGAGCTGATCAAGGCCACGCGCAAGAAGCGCATCGCCGCCGGCTCCGGTGTGCACGTGCAGGAGGTGAACCGCCTGCTGAACGAGTTCGATCAGATGCAGGGCATGATGAAGAAGATGAAGGGCGGCGGCCTCATGAAGATGATGAAGCGCATGGGTGGCATGAAGGGCTTGGGCGGCGGCGGGATGCCGAAGCTGCCGTTCTGACCCGAGCCCCGACGCCCGCCGTGCCGGTCGGATCGTAGGCACCGGCGGCGGTGTTTTGCTATAAAAAATATAGCGATATGCCCTAGTGAATCATGCGCTGGAGCCCGAAAAGACTTTGATCTGTCGGCGCCTGCGCTTGGTGGATGGAACCCGATCTCCGAGCTTGGCCGATCGCCACGCGCTCGCACCGGCCCGGTCACCATTCACCTTCCCATAGAAAAAGCCGACCCGAGGGTCGGCTTTTTCATTGAAGCGCCGCGGTGGGTGGCGCGCGTTGGCAGGTGGATGCCGTTCAGGCCGCCTTCAGCACCGGGGCTGCGGAACGCAGGGGGCGGTTCTTCAGCTGGGTGGCATGCATCCATGCGCGGCGCAGGACGGGCGGAGACCATGCCTCTTCGGGGATCAGCAGCAGGCGCTGGGCCCGCACGGCACGGCCCAGGGCGATCTGGCTGGAAACCACCACCAGCGGGATGGACAGGGCCAGCGGCAGGCCGACGGGCATGAGCCAGATCAGCGCGCTCGGGTCGATCAGCGCCACGCCCAGGCCCAGCAGGGCGATCACGCCGGTCATCGGGGCCAGCTGGCGAACCGCGTCGCTCCAGGGCACGGCATTGGCTTCGCGGGGAGGCGATTTCCATTCCAGCTTCAGGCCGGTGAGGGCGATGATCACGAACAGCGAATGGGCCAGCATGCGGATCGGGGCCTGCAGGATGGCCAGCACGCTTTCCAGACCGGCGCTCTTGATCAGGCTGGCGCTGCCGCCGTACTGCTTTTGCTCGCCCTTCATGAAGATCGCTGCCACGCCCAGGGCGCGGGGCAGGAACAGCATGCACAGCGTCCAGGCCCACAGCGCCATCAGTTCGCTGGGCAGGATGTTCCAGTCGGACACCAGGCGGGCGCCGGCCAGCCACAGGGCCGTGCCGAAGGTGATGAAGGCCAGCCACAGGGGCGCCGACAGGTAGGCCATCGCGCCGGTGACGAACATGGCGCGGTGCACGGGGTGGATGCCGGGCTCGGCCATCAGGCGGGCGTTCTGCAGGTTGCCCTGGCACCAGCGGCGGTCACGCTGCAGCTCGGACAGCAGGTCCGGCGGTTGTTGCTCGTAGCTGCCGACCAGGTCGGACACCAGCCACACATGGTAGCCGGCACGGCGCATCAGGGCCGCTTCCACGAAGTCGTGCGACATGATGCCGCCGCTCATGCCGCCGGTGCCCTTGATCGGGGCCAGCGCGCAGTGTTCCATGAAGGGCTGTACGCGGATGATCGCGTTGTGGCCCCAGTAGTGGGACTCGCCCAGTTGCCAGAACTGCATGCCCAGCGTGAACAGGCGGCCCGTCACGCGGGAGGCGAACTGCTGTGCACGGGCGTGCAGGGTGACGTGGCCGATGGCCTGGGTGGCGGTCTGGATGATGCCGGCGCGGGGATGCGCTTCCATCAGCTTGGCCATGGAGACGATGCAATCGCCGCTCATCACGCTGTCGGCGTCGAGCACGACCATGTAGCGGTAGTCCTTGCCCCAGCGGCGGCAGAAGTCGGCCACGTTGCCGGCCTTGCGGTGGCTGCGGCGGGTGCGCAGGCGGTAGTACACCTCGACCTGCGGCTGGTTGCCGTTGGCGGCCAGGGCGGCGCGCAGGTCTTCCCACGCGGCGCGCTCGGCGGCGGCGATTTGGGGGTCGTAGCTGTCGGACAGCACGAACACGTCAAAAGTCTTGGCATGCCCCGTGGCAGCCACGGATTCGCAGGTGGCGCGCAGGCCGGCGAACACGGTGGAGACGTCCTCGTTGCAGATCGGCATGATGATCGCCGTGCGTGCATCGGCGTTCAACGGGTTGTTGCGCACGCTGGCGGCGGACAGCGCGTGCGCGTCGCCCCGCAGCATGACCCAGAAGCCCATCACGCCGGTCAGGAAGCCGGTGACGACCCAGGTGGAGAGCAGGGCGAACAGGGCGAGTTGGCCGTATTCGAGCCAGGCGCTGTCGTAGCTGGGCTGCACGCCTGCGAACAGCGTGGTGGCGAGCGCGCTGCTGGCCACGGTCAGCAGCATGAACACCAAGCGGCGCTGCTGGGCGGCCTGTTGCCAGGTTTCGGTGATTTCGGAGCCTTCCGCGGGGCGGTTGCGCTGGCCGTTCAGGCGCATGAGCAAGGCGGTGCCGATGCTGTTCCAGAAGCCGCGCCATGGCAGGGGCGCCATGGAGCCGCGGTGCACCGGCGGTGCGGTGAGCGAGTTGGGGTGGCGTTCTTCGCGCAGCGTGCTGCGGTCAGAGGCCACCGGCCGGGGGTACGTGGCGCCGCGCCGCGCCACCACGGCGGGGGCGTGCGCAACAGCGCCGACACGTCCTGCACGGGAAGATTGATGTGGGTCCATGGTTCCCTCACTGCGAAGTTGGGTTGTCGTTGGGAAAGAAGCGGCCGTCCGGCTTTCGGCGACAAACGCGCCGAAGGCCGAGGACGGGGCCGGACGCGCAGAGGTTTCGCCCCGGGCCGCCTGTGCCGGTGGCTGTCCTGCAGCCACTGCTGCTGCAGGTGTCCGGTTCGCATCAGCGCGGTGCGCCGGGCGGGCGGTGGAGGAGGAAATTTCTTGCGTCATGCCGGTCTATAGGGCAAACCCTGTGCCAGCTTCTAAAAGTCTTTTTAAATCAAAGACTTGCGACGTTTTTGGCCTGTAAGTGGTTGTGCGGCGCAGCAAAACCACCTGAAAACGGCCGAATCTGTCGGGATTCAGCGACCCATCCCTCGGTTGGAAACCAAATTTCCTTTTAAATCAACAACTTAGTCCTGTCGCTCATCGGCGACATCGTCTGCCGCACCCGCATCGGCCTTGAAATTGCCGGGGGTCAGCGCGTGCTTTTGCAGCAGCCGGTAGAACTCGGTGCGGTTGCGCTGCGCCAGGCGGGCGGCGTCGGCCACGTTGCCGTCCGTCATCTTGAGCAGGTCCACCAGATACTCCCGTTCGAACCGCTGGCGGGCCTCTGCGAAGCTGAGCACCTGGGCCGAGGGCGTGCGCAGGGCGCGCTGTACGAGGCCCAGCGACACCAGGGGCGTGGTGGACAGGGCGCAGACCTGTTCCACCACGTTGAAGAGCTGTCGCACGTTGCCGGGCCAGGCGGCCGTGGTCAGCGCCTTCAAGGCCTCCGGCGAGAAGCCGGACAGGCGCTTGTCGTACTTGCGGGCCAGGTTGTCCAGGAAGTGGTTGGCCAGCAGCGCGATGTCCTCGCGCCGGTCGCCCAGCGTGGGCAGGGTCAGCGTGACGACGTTCAGGCGGTAGTAGAGGTCTTCCCGGAACTGGGCGGCGGCCATGGCCGTCTCCAGGTCCCGGTGGGTGGCCGAGATGATGCGCACGTTCACCGGCGTCGCCTGGCTCGCGCCCACCGGGCGCACGGCACGCTCCTGCAGCACGCGCAGCAGCTTGACCTGCAGGGCAGGCGGCATATCTCCGATTTCGTCGAGCAGCAGCGTGCCGCCATCCGCCGCCTGGAACAGGCCCTTGTGGTTGGTCACCGCGTCGGTGAATGCACCCTTCATGTGGCCGAACAGCTCGGATTCGAGCAGCGCTTCGGGAATGGCGCCGCAGTTGACCGCCACGAAGGGCCGGTTGGCGCGCGGACTGGCGCGGTGGATGGCGCGTGCCAGCAGTTCCTTGCCGGTGCCGCTGTCGCCCAGCAGCAGCACGCTGGCATCGGACTGCGCCACCATGTGGGCCTCGGCCAGCAGGTCCGCCATGCGGTTGGAGCGGCTGATGATCTCGGCGCGCCAGGCGTCGTCGGCGCGGGTGGCCTGCGCCGTGGGCGTGCTGAACGCCAGGGCCTGGGCGATCTTGTCCAGCAGGTCCTTGGCGTCGTAGGGCTTGGTGAGGTAGGTGAAGACGCCGCGTGCCGTGGCCTCCACTGCGTCGGGGATCGTGCCGTGCGCGGTCAGCAGGATGACCGGCAGCGAGGGGTGGCGCGAGCGCACCTCGTCGAACAGCGCCAGGCCGTCGCGCCCCGGCAGCCGGACGTCGCTCAGCACGAGCTGGGGACGGTCGATGTCCAGCTGCGCGAGCGCGGCCTCGGCGGACGTCACCGCCGTGACCTCGTATCCCGCGCCCTGCAGGCGCAGGGACAGCAGCCGCAGCATGTCGGCGTCGTCGTCCACCACAAGGATGCGTTGGCGGTGTCCGGAGGAAGCTTTCATGGTGGCGATCGGTTGGCGGTCAGCGTTGGGGTTCTGCGGCGGGAGGGGGCTGCGCGCCCTTGGCGGGGTCGTTGACGCCGCCGGGCCGGGCGTTCAGGCTGCGCTCGATGGCGCGCATGGCCTCCAGCCGGTCGTTCAGCTGGTCGATCCGCCGCTGGGCATCGCGCAGTTGCTGGTTCTGCCGGTCCAGCTGGTCTTCCAGCCGGCGCTGCTGCAGCAGCCGTCCTTCCAGCAGGCGGGCCAGCGGGTGCAAGGCCGGTGCGGGCGCCGTGGTATCGGCCATCACGCGTTGCACCAACCCGAGGGCCCGGGCCGTGTCGGGCGGCTGGCGCGTGTGCATGAGCACGATGGCCAGCTGCAGCGGCTTTTCGGGCGACTGCTGCTGCGCATTGGACAACTGCGTGATCTCGGCGGCAAGCTCCGCCGTGCCCATGCTGCGCACCTTGTCCGCGTACTGCAGCATCTGCCGCGGAACGGAAGGGCGCTGGCTGCCGTTGTCCTTGCTGGCGGGTTCGGACACCGGTGCGGGGGGCTCGTCGGGCTCTTCCTTCGGCGGCGGGGCGGTGGGTGCAGGCACTTCCACGGGCGGGGGCGGAGGAGGCGGCGCCGGCGGTGGATTGGCGCAGCCCGTGCTCAGCAGGGCCACCAGCAGCAGGCCGGCCGGCCCGGCGCTGCGCGCACCGAAGACCACTCGCGGGACGGAGTGCGACGGGAAATCAGGAGACATGGGGCAATTCAATGCGGAAGGGGGTGCGTTCGCCGTCTTCCACAAGGGTGACGTGGCCGCCGTGGGCGCTCACGTATTCCTGGACGATGGACAGGCCGATGCCCGTGCCGCGTGCGGCGTCCTCGGGTTGGCGCACACCCCGATAAAACGGTTCGAAGATGCGGGAGCGGTCATTCTCATGCACTCCGGGGCCGTCATCCGCGAAATCGATGCGAATCCGGTCGGGAAAACGTGACAAGGTGATCCGAATCGTTCCGCCGCGCGGCGAAAACCGGATGGCGTTCGACAGCAGGTTGCTGACCGCCGGGGCGATCTTCTCCGCGTCGATCTGCAGCGCCACCGGCGCGCCCTCCACCACCACGTCGAGCTTCTTGGCCTGCCAGTGCAGGCGCTGGGCCTCCACCTGGCTTTCGATGAGCGCGAGCAGGTCGGTCTCCGCGCGGCGCAACTGGCGCGCTTCGAACGCCGCCGCGTTGAAGCGCAGCAGCGCCTCGATCTCGCCCTGCAGCACCAGGGTGTTCTGGTGCAGGATGTCCACCACCTCGCGCTGGCCTTCGGTCAGCTCGCCCGTCACGCCGTCCTGCAGCAGCGCCACGCCTTCGCGCATCGAGGCCAGCGGCGTCTTGAGTTCATGGGAGACGTGACGCAGGAAGCGGGCCTTGTCGGCATCCAGCTCCAGCAGCCGCATGCGCAGCCATTCCAGTTGCTGGCCCACGCGGCGGATGTCCACCGGGCCGGAGAGGTCCACCGCCTGCGACAGGTCGTTCTCGCCCAGCAGGCGGATGGCGTGCTCCATGCGCTTGAACGGCCGGGCCAGCCAGATGCCGAAGGCCAGCGCCAGGGCGAGCGCCAGCACGATCACGCCCACCACCTGGTGCGTCACCTCGCGCCGGCTGGCCTCGATCTTTTCCAGCAGTTCGGTGCTGCGCTGCGCATTCATGTCCTGCACGGTCTGGGCGATGGTGCCGTTGAGCGCGTCCAGTTCGAGGAACAGCGCCGCCACCACCCGCTCGTTTTCCAGCGACAGCGCCGCGGGGCCGTCCAGCAGCGACGTGACCTCGCCCAGGTGCTTGCGCCACTGGTTGGGCAGGTCCGGCGGCAGGCCCTTGGCCTCCAGTCGCTGCAGGATGTCGCGGGCCTCGCGCGAGACCTCGTCGAACCGCCGCCGCAGCGACTTGTCGGCCAGCACCAGCGACTGGCGCGCTGCGCGCTCCAGCGTCTGGCTGCGCCCGTTCAGGCTCTGCGCCGAGGCGTTGAGCTGGATCGCCTCGGCCGCGCCGTTGCGGCTTTGGCCCATCAGTTGCTCCAGCGTGAAGATCGCCCGCAGCGAACTGGCGCCGAGCAGCCCGGCGATCAGCAGGAAAGCCAGCAGCATCATCTGCTGGAACGACAGGCCACCGAGCGCAGCCACCCCTTGCTGCCGGCGCAGGAAGCGCATCGCGAATGCCATGCCCATGCGGCTCAGTGCGCCAGCGCCGGTTCGCGCACCACCACCTCGCCGCGCAGGGTGTAGGCCTTGGCCTCGGTGATGGCCACGTCCACCATCTGCCCGACCAGCCGGGGCTGGCCGACGAAGTTGACGACGCGGTTGCATTCGGTGCGGCCCATCAGCTCGCTGGCGTCGCGCTTGGAGGCGCCTTCGACCAGGATGCGCTGCACCGTGCCCACGCGGCTTTCGCTGATCGACTTGATGTTGCCGTTGATCACGGCCTGCAGTTCCTGCAGGCGGCGCAGCTTCACCTCGTGCGGCGTGTCGTCGTGCAGGCTGGCGGCCGGCGTGCCCGGGCGCGGGCTGAAGATGAAGCTGAAGCTGTTGTCGAAGTGCACGTCGTCGATGAGCTTCATCATCTTGCGGAAGTCCTCCTCGGTCTCGCCTGGGAATCCCACGATGAAGTCGCTGCTCATCGCCAGGTCCGGCCGGATCGCGCGCAGCTTGCGCACGGTGCTCTTGTATTCCATGGCGGTGTAGCCCCGCTTCATGGCCATGAGGATGCGGTCGGCGCCGTGCTGGACCGGCAGGTGCAGGTGGCTGGCCAGCTTGGGGATGCGCGCATAGGCCTCGATCAGGCGCGGCGTGAATTCGTTGGGGTGGCTGGTGGTGTAGCGGATGCGCTCGATGCCTGGAATGTCGGCCACGTATTCCAGCAGCAGCGCGAAGTCGGCGATTTCCGCCGTGTCGCCCATCTTGCCCAGGTAGGCGTTCACGTTCTGGCCCAGCAGTGTGATCTCTTTCACGCCCTGGTCGGCGAGCCCCGCGACCTCGACCAGCACGTCGTCGAACGGCCGGCTCACCTCCTCGCCGCGGGTGTAGGGCACCACGCAGTAGCTGCAGTATTTGCTGCAGCCTTCCATGATGGAGACGAAGGCGCTGGCGCCTTCCACGCGCGCGGGGGGCAGGTGGTCGAACTTCTCGATCTCGGGAAAGCTGATGTCCACCTGCGGGCGGCGCTGCACCTCGCACTGGGCCAGCAGCTCGGGCAGGCGGTGCAGCGTCTGCGGGCCGAACACCACGTCCACGTATGGGGCGCGCTTGATGATCTCGGCGCCTTCCTGGCTGGCCACGCAGCCGCCTACACCGATCTTCACGCCCCGCTCTTTCAGGTGCTTGATGCGCCCGAGGTCGCTGAAGACCTTCTCCTGCGCCTTCTCGCGCACCGAGCAGGTGTTGAAGAGGATCAGGTCCGCCTCGTCCACGTTCTGCGTGGGCTCGTAGCCCTGGGCGGCATGCAGCACGTCGGCCATCTTGTCCGAGTCGTACTCGTTCATCTGGCAGCCGAAGGTTTTGATGAAGACTTTTTTGCTCATGGGGAATCTCTGGTGTCGGTAGCGCTGCCCGCGGCCAATGGCGGGCGGGGCCGGTCGTGCGGCTGGAAAGGGATGGCGCACCCAGCGGCCGCAGCGCTGGCGGCGCCAGGGCCTATTTATCGCTTGGGAATCTCGGATTCGAAGATGAAATTGCGGTCCGTCGACGTCGCACCCTTGCGCGGCTGGGCCGCTTCATCCTTGCTGAGGATCCAGGCGGTCAGCAGCATGCCGGTGCTGGCCTCGACGACATAGTTCACCGTGAACTTCTGCCCGATCACCGAGTGGGCCATGACCAGCGTGTTCTGTGGGCTGAGCAGGCGCATGCCGGGGGCCATGCGGATGGCCTTGCCATCCAGTTGCGCATCGACGGTGCTGTTGATGGCCAGCGTACCGCGCAGGGCATTTTCAGGAAAGGTGCGCACGCCGCCCAGGGGGGCGACCACCTGGGCCGCGGCGGGCAGGACCGCGCCGCAGAGCAGGGCGCTGGCCAGCAACGGCGTGAAGAGAAAGGAAAAACGAGCAGTGGGGCAGCGGTTCATGGTTTACATCCAGGGGCTGGGGGCGCGATTTTACGTGCAGGCCCGAGGCGATCGCCGGCCGCGTTGGAAGAGGCGACAAGAAAAGTGTTGAACGCCAAAAAAAGTCGCGCTATAATTGAGGGCTTAGGCGCTTTAGCTCAGTCGGTTAGAGCGATGGAATCATAATCCACAGGTCCGCGGTTCGAATCCGTGAAGCGCCACCAAACAAAAAAGGGGCTGCGTGCAAACGCAGCCCCTTTTGCTTTTTCGGCCCGCTGGCGGGCAAGGGATGGTGGTGATTCATGCTTCCCTCGTGCCCCATGGCCCCGGAGCCCGGCGGCCACGAAAGCCGCCGTCCAGTCACCCCATGGCGGCGGGCGCTACCGCCTCTGCCGGCCGTTGCACCGCCGCGCCATCGAACCGTTCCCGCGCACTGCGGATGCTCCGATGGTTCATTTCCGCCCACTGCAGCAACTGCGACAACGGCGCCAGCACCGACTGCCCCAAAGCCGACAGCCGGTACTCCACACTGGGTGGCTTGGTCGGAAAGACGTGCCGGGTCAGCAGGCCGTCGCGCTCCAGGGACCGCAGGGTCTGGGCCAGCATGCGCTTGGAGATGTCGGGCACGGCCCGTTGCAGTGCGCCGAAGCGCAAGGGGGCCGGGGCGAGCGTCAGCAGGATCAGCGTGGTCCATTTGTCGCCGATGTGGTCCAGCACGTCGCGCACCGGGCACTGGCCGAGGTCCAGCCCGTCGGGCCGCTCGCGCATCCAGGCCTGGGTGGCGGCCAGGGCTTCGAGGGCCTCGGGGGCGGCCGGGGCAGGGGGGTGAGCGTCAGGTAACCAGGGCATGAAAAGCTGCCTTCTTGTGGAAGTTGGGGCGGTTCCTAATATAGACCTCCTCTCCAATCCATACCCAGAGGATCTTTGCATGTCCACTTCTTCCCCCCGCCTGCTCGTCACCGGTGCCAATGGCCAGCTCGGCCGCCTCGTCATCCAGCAGCTTCTCACGCGGGTGCCGGCCTCGCAGATCGTGGCCTCGGTGCGCAACGTGGAGAAAAGCGCGGCCGTGCTGCCCGCAGGCATCGAGCTGCGCCAGGCGGACTACGGCGATGCGGCCTCGTGGGATGCCGCGCTGCAGGGCATCGACCGCGTGCTGTTGATTTCTTCCAGCGAGGTCGGCAGCCGGGTCGCGCAGCATGGCAATGTCATCAGCGCGGCAGCCCGGGCAAAGGTGCAATTGATCGCCTACACGAGCGTGCTGCATGCCGACGTGTCTCCGCTGGGCTTGGCGAAAGAGCATCTGGCGACCGAGGTGCTGCTCCAGGAGTCGGGTGTGCCCTTCGTGCTGCTGCGCAACAGCTGGTACACCGAGAATAATCTGATGGGCATTGCCGATGCGCTCGGCCGCGGCGTGCTGGTGGGCAGCTCGGGCGAAGGCCGGTTCGCTTCGGCGTCGCGGGAGGACTACGCCGCCGCGGCCGCCGCCGTGCTGGCCGCGAAGGACAGCCATGCCGGCAAAGTCTATGAACTCGCGGGCGACGATGCCTACACCCGGGCCGAGCTGGCGCAGGAAGTGTCACGCCAGGCCGGCAAGCCGCTGGCTTATCAGGACATGCCCGAAGCCGCCTACCGCGACCTGCTGGTCCAGGTGGGGCTGCCTGCGCCTGTGGCCGAGATGCTTGCGCAAAGCGACGCCAGCGCTGCCCAGGGTGCGTTGTTCGACAGCGGTCGCCAGCTCAGTGCGCTGATCGGCCGGCCCACGACGCCTCTGGCGGCGTCGGTAAGCGAAGCCCTGAAATCCTGAATTGGCAGGCCCAGCCTACCCCCACCCCCGCGTAGATCCAGGCCGGTCGCACGGCCGGGCGTTGCCGAAGGCGAGCGTCAAGCCCCCCGCTTGCGCCCCTTCGGCATTTGCATATGTGGTCAAAGTATTTTTATTTCGCATGCAAGGGCCTCATGATTTCACAAAACGCATGAAATCAAGCCCATGGAATTGCGCCAGCTCGAAGCCTTCGCCGCGGTGATGTCCACCGGCAGCGTGACCGCGGCCGCGCGCCTGCTGGACCGCTCGCAGCCCTCCGTCAGCCGCTCGCTGCAGGAACTGGAGGCAGAGATCGGCTATGCGCTCTTCGCCCGCGGCGGCCCGCGCGTCACGCCGACCGAGCAGGGCTTTTTGCTGTACGAGGACGTGGAGCGCGCGCTCGGCGGCCTGCGGCAGATCCGCGATCGCGCCGCCGAGATCGCGCGCGGCGAGGCCCGGCCC
>NZ_BAAJYS010000078.1:0-15284 GCF_057543315.1 Acidovorax sp. KPB24-07 | reverse complement strand
TCATGCCGGCGACAAGTGTCGATCACCGTCAGCTGATCAACCCCATCGCCATGGAAGAAGGCCTGCGCTTCGCCATCCGTGAAGGCGGTCGTACCGTACGGCAGCCGGCGTCGTGGGCCAAGATCATTGCTTAAGCCTCAGGCACAAAGGAACTTGCCATGTCCAAGCAAAAAATCCGCATCCGCCTGAAGGCGTTTGATTACAAGCTGATCGACCAGTCCGCTGCCGAGATCGTTGATACAGCCAAGCGCACCGGCGCCATCGTCAAGGGCCCCGTGCCCCTGCCGACGCGCATGAAGCGTTTCGACATCCTGCGTTCGCCGCACGTCAACAAGACCAGCCGCGACCAGCTCGAAATCCGCACGCACCAGCGCCTGATGGACATCGTCGATCCGACGGACAAGACGGTGGACGCGCTGATGAAGCTCGACCTGCCGGCTGGCGTGGACGTCGAAATCAAGCTGCAGTAATTTAGCGGCTCTGGGGCGCGGCGGTTGCTGCGCGCCAACACATAACGCGGACTTGCTTGCAAAAGCAGTCCGCGTTATACTTTGCGGCTTCGCCTTTTTTTGCGCTTTGCGTGACGGCGGCGGAGTTTTATCAACCTTCTTTCGCGCACGGCGGTGCAAACGTTGTGCAAACGCTTTGGCCAATTGAAGTCGAGGCGGTGAAAGTTTTGGAGAAAATCAATGAGTCAAAGCAACTCCCAAGGGTTGCTGGGCCGCAAGGTGGGCATGATGCGTCTGTTCACCGATGACGGGGACGCAGTGCCCGTCACGGTGGTGGATGTGTCCAACAACCGCGTGACCCAGGTTAAAACCCAAGAGAACGATGGCTACGTGGCCTTGCAGGTCACGTTTGGTTCGCGCAAGGCATCGCGTGTGACCAAGCCCGCAGCGGGCCATCTGGCAAAGGCCGGCGTCGAAGCCGGTGAAGTGATCCGCGAATTCCGCGTGACCGCTGATGTCGCCGCCCAGTACGCCGTCGGTTCCACCGTCCCCGTGACGCTGTTCACCGTGGGCCAGAAGGTGGACGTGCAAGGCACGTCGATCGGCAAGGGCTACGCTGGCACGATCAAGCGCCACAACATGGCCTCGCAGCGCGCATCGCACGGTAACAGCCGTTCGCACAATGTGCCTGGCTCCATCGGTATGGCACAAGACCCCGGTCGCGTGTTCCCCGGTAAGCGCATGACCGGCCACCTGGGCGATGTCACCAAGACCACGCAAAACCTCGATGTCATCCGCATCGACGAAGCGCGTCAACTGCTCTTGATCAAGGGCGCCATTCCGGGCTCCAAGGGCGGGTTCGTGACGGTGCGTCCGGCAGTCAAGGCCAAAGCTTCCAAGGGAGCGAACTAATGCAGCTCGAACTCCTGAATGACCAAGGCCAGGCCGCATCGAAATTCGATGCGCCCGAAACCGTGTTCGGTCGCGAATACAACGAAGATCTGGTTCACCAGATCGTGGTGGCTTACCAGGCCAATGCCCGCCAGGGCACGCGTGCTCAAAAAGACCGCGAACAGGTCAAGCACTCCACCAAGAAGCCCTTCAAGCAAAAAGGCACCGGCCGCGCTCGCGCTGGTATGACCTCCTCGCCTCTGTGGCGTGGGGGCGGTCGCATCTTCCCGAATCTGCCTGAAGAAAACTTCACGCAGAAGATCAACAAGAAGATGTACCGCGCCGGTATGGCTGCGATCTTTTCGCAGCTGGCCCGCGAAGGCCGTCTGGCCGTGGTGGACTCGCTGACGTTGGAAAGCCCCAAGACCAAGGTGCTCGCCGACAAGTTCAAGGCGATGAACCTGCAGTCGGTGATGGTGATCGCCGACGAAGTGGACGAAAACCTGTACCTTGCTTCGCGCAATCTGAAGAACGTGTTCATCGTTGAACCCCGTTACGCAGACCCCGTGTCGCTGGTGCACTACAAGAAAGTGCTCGTCACCAAGGGCGCGATCGACAAACTCAAGGAGATGTTCGCATGAGCACGCCCAAGTTTGACGAAGGTCGTCTGATGCAAGTGCTGGTCGCTCCCATCGTGTCCGAAAAGGCCACCATGGTTGCCGAGAAGTCCAATGCTGTGACGTTCAAGGTGCTGCAGAACGCAACCAAGCCAGAAATCAAGGCCGCTGTGGAATTGATGTTCAAGGTCGAGGTCAAGGGCGTCTCTGTGGTGAACACCAAAGGCAAGGCCAAGCGTTTTGGCAAGACCATGGGCCGCCGCGACAACGTGCGCAAGGCTTATGTCACGCTGCAACCAGGTCAAGAGCTGAACCTGTCCGGGGAGGCCGCGTAATCATGGCCGTCATCAAAATGAAACCCACTTCGCCCGGCCAACGCGCTGTGGTGAAGGTTACCCGTGACCACCTGTACAAGGGTGAAGCGTATGCGCCGCTGCTGGAGCCTCAGTTCCAGAAGGCCGGTCGCAACAACAACGGTCACATCACGACCCGCCACAAGGGCGGCGGTCACAAGCACCACTACCGCGTGGTGGATTTCGTCCGCAACAAGGATGGCGTCCCCGCAAAGGTCGAGCGCATTGAATACGATCCGAACCGTACGGCCCACATCGCTCTGGTGTGCTATGCCGACGGCGAGCGCCGTTACATCATTGCCCCCCGTGGTCTGGAAGTCGGCAGCACGCTCCTGAGCGGCTCTGAAGCCCCGATCCGTGCAGGCAACACGTTGCCGATCCGCAACATCCCCGTGGGTTCGACCATCCACTGCATCGAGCTCAAGCCCGGTGCCGGTGCGCAGATCGCACGCTCGGCAGGTGCTTCCGCAACACTGCTGGCCCGTGAAGGCACGTACGCCCAGGTGCGCATGCGCTCTGGCGAAGTGCGCAAGATCCACATCGAGTGCCGTGCAACCATCGGCGAAGTCGCCAACGAAGAGCACAGCCTGCGCCAACTCGGCAAGGCCGGTGTGAAGCGCTGGATGGGTATTCGCCCAACGGTTCGTGGCGTGGCCATGAACCCGGTGGATCACCCTCACGGTGGTGGCGAAGGCCGCACCGGCGAAGGCCGCCATGCAGTCGATCCTTGGGGCAATTTGACCAAGGGTTATCGCACCCGCAACAACAAGCGCACACAAGTGATGATTGTGTCGCGTCGCAAGAAGTAAGGGATAACAAATGACTCGCTCTCTCAAAAAGGGTCCGTTTGTTGACCACCACTTGATGGCAAAGGTCGAAAAGGCCATTGCGACCAAGGACAAGAAACCAGTCAAGACCTGGTCGCGTCGCTCCATGGTTCTGCCCGATTTCATCGGTCTGACCATTGCCGTGCACAACGGCAAGCAGCACGTACCGGTGTATGTCACCGACCAGATGGTGGGCCACAAGCTGGGCGAATTCGCCCTGACGCGCACCTTCAAGGGTCACCCCGCGGACAAGAAAGTCCAGAAGAAGTAAGGAACGACCATGTCTGAAACACGTGCAGTCCTCCGGGGCGTCCGTCTGTCGGTCGACAAGGGCCGTCTGGTCGCTGATCTGATCCGCGGCAAGAAGGTCGACCAGGCTCTGAACATCCTGACGTTCACGCAGAAAAAAAGCTGCAGGAATCGTCAAGAAGGTGCTGGAGTCCGCCATCGCCAACGCTGAGCACAACGACGGCGCCGACATCGACGAACTGAAGGTCAAGACCATCTACGTCGAACAAGGCACCACGCTCAAGCGTTTCACCGCGCGCGCCAAAGGCCGCGGCAATCGCATCAGCAAGCCCACGTGCCATGTGTACGTGACGGTTGGCAACTGAAGGCCCGAGGAAGACTATGGGACAGAAAATCCATCCTACCGGCTTCCGCCTGGCGGTCAGCCGCAACTGGGCCAGCCGTTGGTACGCGAGCAACCGTGACTTCGCCGGCATGCTGGCCGAAGACATCAAGGTGCGCGAATACCTGAAGGCCAAGCTGAAGAACGCTGCCGTCTCGCGCATCCTGATCGAGCGCCCCGCCAAGAATGCCCGCATCACCATCTACTCGGCACGTCCGGGCGTGGTGATCGGCAAGAAGGGCGAAGACATCGAGAACCTGAAGAAGGAACTCGCTACGCGTCTGGGCGTGCCGGTCGCAGTGAACATCGAAGAAGTGCGCAAGCCCGAAATCGATGCCAAGCTGATCGCCGACAGCATCACGCAACAGCTGGAAAAGCGGATCATGTTCCGCCGCGCCATGAAGCGCGCCATGCAAAACGCCATGCGTCTGGGTGCCCAGGGCATCAAGATCATGTCGTCCGGCCGTCTGAACGGGATTGAAATCGCCCGTTGCGAGTGGTACCGCGAAGGTCGCGTGCCGCTTCACACCCTGCGCGCCGACATCGACTATGGCACGTCCGAAGCCAAGACCACCTACGGCGTCATCGGCGTCAAGGTCTGGGTCTACAAGGGCGATACGCTGGGCCGCAACGATCTGCCCGCAGTGGAAACACCGCGTCCAGAAGAAGAGCGTCGTCCCCGTGGCCCGCGTCGCGATGGCCGCCCAGGTGGCGATCGTCCGGGTGCAGGCCGTGGTGGTCCACGCCGTCCAGCCGGTGCCAATGCGGCGCCTGCAGACGGTAGCGACAAGCCCGCCGGTGCCGGTGGCGCCGATAACACCGCCGTTAAGCGCGTTCGCAAGGTTGACGCGCCCGCTACAGCAGCGGACGGCAAAGGAGAATAAAGATGCTGCAACCCGCTCGCCGCAAGTACCGCAAAGAGCAGAAGGGCCGTAACACCGGCGTTGCCACCCGTGGCAATTCGGTGGCCTTCGGTGACTTCGGCCTGAAGTGCACGGACCGTGGTCGTCTGACGGCCCGCCAGATCGAGGCCGCACGCCGTGCGATCTCCCGTCACGTGAAGCGTGGCGGCCGTATCTGGATCCGCGTGTTCCCCGACAAGCCGATCTCTACCAAGCCCGCCGAAGTTCGGATGGGTAACGGTAAGGGCAACCCCGAGTATTACGTGGCTGAAATTCAGCCCGGCAAGGTGGTGTTCGAGATCGTCGGTGTGCCTGAAGAACTGGCCCGTGAAGCGTTCCGCCTGGCTGCTGCCAAGCTGCCGCTGCGCACCACGTTCGTGGCCCGTCAAATTGGCGCTTAAATTCAGGAGAATCGAAATGACGAAAGCTGCTGAACTGCGCCAAAAAGACGTCGCTGGCATCGAAACCGAAATCAAGTCCTTGCAAAAGGCCCACTTCGGTCTGCGCATGCAGAAGGCCACGCAACAACTGGCAAACACCAATACGCTGCGTATCACCCGTCGGGATATCGCTCGTGCCAAGACCATTCTTGCTGAAAAGCAAGCCGCCAAGTAAGGAGCCCACATGACGGAAGCTAAAAAATCCCTCAAGCGCACCTTGATTGGCAAGGTGGTCAGCGACAAGCGTACGAAAACCGTGACCGTGCTGGTCGAGCGCCGTGTGAAGCACGAGCTCTACGGCAAGATCGTGGCGAAATCCAGCAAGTACCACGCCCATGACGAAAAGGGCGAATACAAGTTGGGTGACACCATCGAGATCACGGAAAGCCGTCCGATCTCCAAGACCAAGAACTGGGTTGCCACCCGTCTGGTCCAGAAGGCCGCACTGGTCTGATTGGCAGATCCTTACAAGCCCTACGGGCTTGTTGGCTGCAAAGCCGCTCAAAACGACCCACAATGCTGGGTCGTTTTGTTTTTGGGGGCCCGCGTTCTGCAGGTCCCTTATTCCACCCCCTAGGAGCCCAGCATGATCAAAGTCGGTGAAACCCTGCCCGCCATCACCTTGATGGAATATTCCGAAGTCGAAGGCGACGGTTGCAGCCTCGGCCCCAACCCTGTCGCGGTGGACCAGGCCACCACCGGCAAGACCATCGCGCTGTTTGCCGTGCCAGGTGCCTTCACGCCAACCTGTTCCGCCAAGCATGTTCCCGGATATGTGGAGCAGGCCGAGGCTTTCAAGGCCGCGGGTGTTGACGAGATCTGGTGCCTGAGCGTGAATGACGCGTTCGTGATGGGTGCCTGGGCGCGCGATCAGAAGACGCAGGGCAAGGTGCGCATGCTGGCGGACGGTGATGCCGCTTTTGCCAAGGCCACGGGCCTGACGCTGGATTTGAACGGCAAGGGCCTGGGCCTGCGCAGCAATCGCTATTCGATGCTGGTGAAAGATGGCAAGGTGGCATCACTGAACATCGAAGCGCCCGGCAAGTTCGAAGTGAGCGACGCGGCAACGTTGCTGGCACAGGCCAAGGGCTGAACGCACAAAGTGCCGCTGGCTGGGGATGGGAGAGGAGATTGCCCATCCCGCGTCCAGCGCCATGCGGTTTGCTGGGTGACCTCACAGCAGGCGTTGTGTGGTGATGGCAGCACGGTCCCCAGAGGCGGAGCACGGCCCTTTGTGCCAAGCCAACATGCTGGTCATGGCAGCCCGGCATCGGGTGCTCCGTCCCGGCGCCTGCTCGCCGTGCATTAATCGATATCCGCCTTGAGGTAGTGCGAGCCTGCGATGGGGTTGTGATAGTAGGGCGGGATTTCTTCGAAGCCCAAGTCGGCATACAGCGCACGGGCCGATTCCATGCCATCGAGCGTATCGAGCAGCACGCAGGCATATCCCGCTTGCCGCGCGGCATCGAGAATGGCCTCTGCCAGTTGCCGGCCGAGGCCGAAACCGCGGAATGCCTTGCGCACATACAGGCGCTTCATTTCGCTGGCGTTGGGGTAATCGGCGTTGTCCATGGGGCGCAGGGCACAGCAGCCCGCGATGGCACCGTCCACTTCCGCCAGCAGGATCTGGCCACGCGGCGGTGCATAGTCCGCCGGCAGGGTGGCCAGTTCGGCCTCGAAGTTCTGGAAATACAGGTCGATGCCCAAGCTGTCGGCATATTCCCGGAAGATGTCGCGCACAGCGTCCATCTCGGCAGGAAGGGTCGGCGTCAGCAGGGCCACGGAGGGCTGGTCCACAGGCGGTTGCTAGGAACGAAGGAGTTGCCAGTGTAGCGGGCTCTGCCCGGCCCCTTCAACCGGCGGTTGGCCGCCCAAGCCGTGGAGCGAGGGTCAGGTCTCTGCCAGCAGGCGCTCGATGAGCCGATGGAGCTCGGGGAAGTCGGGAGCCCCGACATAGGTCTTGACGATCTCTCCGCGCTTGTTGACGATGAAAGTGGACGGGGTGAGCTTGACGTCACCCCAGGCCTGGGCCACCGCGCCCGTGTTGTCGATGGCAACCTTGAACGGCAGTTGGCGGGTTTCGGCGAAATTCACCACATAGCTCGGTGGGTCGTAGCTCATGGCGACGGCCAAGGTGTCGAAGCCCTGTGCCCGGTACTTCTGGTAGGTCGCCACGACCTCGGGCATCTCGGCCACGCAGGTGACGCAACTGGTGGCCCAGAAGTTGACCAGGGTGACCTGGCCGTGCAGATCGGCGGTGGTCTTCTTGGAGCCGTCCAGCAGCACAAAGGTCGACTGCGGTGCCTGGGACGTGCCGGCGCCCAGGAACACGAAGGCGCCGATGCCTGCGAATGCCGCCACTGCCGCGGCGCCCAACCAATGCTTGATGCCCATTGCGCTCTTTCCACCTGTGTCTGCACGGTGCGTGCAGCTGTCTGTCGACATTTTGCCGGACGGTCCGGATCTTGGGGGTGATGGAGCGCAAGGCCCTGCGAAAGTTCGCTGATCCTGCGAAGCCGAAGCCCCGGACCGGCTTGCCACAGCAGGCCCATTGCGGCACTCCGGATAATGCGCGGATGCATTGCCCAATTGGTATCGCCTCTGCGCTGGCCCTGCTGCTCGCCGGCTGCAGCCCCGCGCTGAACTGGCGCAGCGTGCCGCTCGAAAGCGCCGGCCTCACGGTGCTGCTGCCTTGCAAGCCGGATCACGCGACACGTTCGGTGGATCTGGGTGGGCGGCCCGCGGATCTGGCCATGGTGGGCTGCGAGGCCGATGGCGCGACGTTTGCCGTTTCGCACATGGTGGTCGAAGACCCCTCGCAGGCGGGCGCTGTCCTCGCGCAGTGGCGGGCGGCAGTGCTGGCACGCATGCAGGCGCCGGCGGCAGGAGATGCCGAGGCCGGTGCTGTTGCCTTCGTGCCGGCCGGTGCCCTGGCCCTGCCGCAGTCGGTGCGGCTGCAAGCCCAGGGGCGGCGCAGCGACGGCGGTGCGGTGATCGCGCAAGCTGTCTGGTTTGCCCGCATGGAAGGGCGGCAGGCGCGCCTGTACCACGCGGTGGTTTATACGGACGCCCCGAGCATGGCGGTCGCGGACACGTTCTTTGCCGGACTGGCGCTGCCATGATCGGGGTCGCCTCTGCTTCCTCAGGCCTTGCGCGCGGGCTGCGAATGCCCAGCGAAGGTTGCACGCGGCGCCATAATGCGGTTCACTCCATCGCCCCATGAGCACGCGCATCCTCATCATTGCCCACTCCCCGCTGGCCCATGCGCTGCGCGAGTGCGCTCTCCATGTTTTCCCCGACTGCGGCGACGAGGTACTCGCGTTCGACGTGCATCCCCACACGCCGCCCGAAGAGACCCTGGCCACCGCCCGCATCCTGCTGGCTTCGCACGACGGCGATTCGCCCACGCTGGTGCTGACCGACGTGTTCGGCGCCACCCCATGCAATGTCGCGCAGCGCCTGGTGGATGGCGAGCACTCACGGCTGGTCACCGGCGTGAATCTGCCCATGCTGCTGCGCACCGTGAGCTACCGGCACGAACCGCTGGAGGCGCTCGTTTCGCGCGCGGTGGTCGGCGGCACCCAGGGCGTGATGCAGGTGGCGATCTCGGCCCCGCAGAACCAGATACGACGTTCCCACCATGATCAAGACGACCATCACCATCAGCAATAAGCTGGGCCTGCACGCCCGGGCGTCCGCCAAGCTCACGAAGCTGGCAGGCAGTTTTCCGTGCGATGTCTGGCTGGCCAAGGGCGAGCGGCGCATCAATGCCAAGAGCATCATGGGCGTCATGATGCTGGCCGCCGGGCTGGGCTCGACGGTCGAGTTGGAGACCAACGGCGCGCAGGAGCAGGAAGCCATGGATGCGCTTCGGGCCTTGATCGACGGCAAGTTCGGCGAAGGGGAGTGATGTGCGGGCCGCGCTGATCGCCTGCCGCGCCGCCTGCCAGCCTGCGCATGCCGCGGACAGGTCCGGAGCGCCAGCGCCATGACGTTCGCCGTCCACGGTCTGGCGGTAGCCCGCGGCATTGCCATCGGGCGCGCCGTGCTGGTCGCCTCGAGCCGCGTGGACGTGGCGCACTATTTCATCGAGGCGGACCAGGTCGGCGCGGAGATCGTGCGCGTGCGCAACGGCCGCAACGCCGTGGTGGAGGAACTGCAGCGCCTGCAGGCCGAGATGCCGCACGATGCGCCCCCCGAGTTGGCGGCGCTTCTCGACGTGCACATGATGCTGCTGCAGGACGAGGCGCTGGTGAGCGGCGTCAAGCATTGGATCACCGACCGCCTCTACAACGCCGAATGGGCGCTGACCACCCAGCTGGAGGTCATCGCGCGGCAGTTCGACGAGATGGAGGACGAGTACCTGCGTGAGCGCAAGGCCGATCTGGAGCAGGTGGTGGAACGCGTCCTGCGCCACATGAAAGGCGTGGCCAGCCCGGTGGCGCCCCCGCCCAGCAGCCCGCGCCGCAGCAACCAGCAGGACCTGCTGCTGGACGACACGGTGGACGTGCCTCTCGTGCTGGTGGCCCACGACCTGTCGCCGGCCGACATGCTGCAGTTCAAGAAGAGCGTGTTCGCCGGTTTCGTGACGGACGTGGGCGGCAAGACCTCGCACACGGCCATCGTGGCGCGCAGCATGGACATCCCCGCGGTGGTGGGCGCGCGGGCCGCCAGCCAGCTGGTGCGGCAGGACGACTGGGTCATCATCGACGGCGATGCCGGCGTGATGATCGTGGACCCGTCGCCCATCATCCTGGCCGAATACGGTTTCCGCCAGCGCCAGACCACGCTGGAGCGCGAGCGCCTGTCGCGCCTGCGCCATACACCGGCGGTCACGCTGGATGGGCAGAAGATCGAGCTGCTGGCCAACATCGAGCAGCCTGCCGACGCGGCCGCTGCGCTGCGCGGCGGCGCTGCGGGCGTGGGCCTGTTCCGCAGCGAATTCATGTTCATGGGACGCAACGGCAACCTGCCGGGCGAGGAGGAGCAGTACCAGGCCTACCGCGAGGCGGTGCAGGGCATGAACGGCATGCCCGTCACACTGCGCACCATCGACGTGGGGGCCGACAAGCCGCTCGACAAGGGCTACAAGGACAGCTACCTGAACCCCGCGCTCGGCCTGCGCGCCATCCGCTGGAGCCTGGCCGATCCGGCCATGTTCCGCACGCAGCTGCGCGCCGTGCTGCGCGCGGCCGTGCATGGCCCGGTGAACCTGCTGTTCCCGATGCTCGCGCACGTGAGCGAGATCCAGCAGACCCTCGCCCAGGTGGAGATGGCCCGCGCCGAGCTGGATGCGCGCGGCGTGGCGCATGGGCCGGTGCACCTGGGGGCGATGATCGAAGTGCCGGCCGCCGCGCTCATGGTGCGCAGCTTCTTGAAGTATTTCGACTTCCTGTCGATCGGCACCAACGACCTGATCCAGTACACCCTGGCCATCGACCGCGCCGACGAGGCCGTGGCCCACCTCTACGATCCCCTGCACCCCGCCGTGCTGCAGCTGGTGGCCCAGGTGATTGCCGAGGGCGAGCGCCAGGGCAAGAGCGTGTGCGTGTGCGGCGAGACGGCGGGTGACGTCTCCATGACGCGGCTGCTGCTGGGCCTGGGCCTGCGCAGCTTTTCCATGCACCCGGCGCAGATCCTCGCGGTCAAGCAGGAGGTGCTGCGCGCCGACACCCGCAAGCTCGGGCCGTGGGCGCAGGGCGTGCTTGCCTCGGACGACCCGGCCGCGCTGCTGGCCGAATAGTTTGCTATAAATTTAATAGCTAAAGAGGCAATGAATCTCTTGGCGTCGGGCCTGTTTGACCAGATGCCGCTGCGCCAGCCTTGCCGGCGGCGCTTCCGTCAGAAAACCTGGGCCAGCGTGACGATGAGGCGCCCTTTGTTGGGCGAGTAGCGCGCGGCATCCGCTGCCGGGCCGGTAGCGGCCGCATAGGCGGCCTGCCGGTTGGCCCCCTGCAATGCCCCGGTGAGCGAGAGCCCGCCGCCGAAGTCGTAGGCCGCACCGACCTGGTAATCGACGTAGCTGGGCCATCCCAGGCGGCGGATGTCTCCGGCCATTCGCGTATAGCCGATGGCGGCCTTCAAGCTGAGCTGCGGGCCCAGTGCGCGGCTGTACGCCAGGTTCACATAGCCCGTGTTGCGCCCCGACAGGCCCGAGCCCGTCCGGGCGCCCGCATAGCCGAAATAGTCGTCCGACACGGTGTGCGAGTACTTGAGCGTGAACGTGCCCAGGGCTTCGTCGGCATGGGTGGCGCTGGCATACAGCTCGGTGGTGTTGCCGCTGCGGTTGCCGGGGTAGAGGTAGGCGAGGGCGCCCACGTCGAGATCGGTGGCACCGGCCTTCCATTTGTAGCCGCCGTAGAGGTCGCTCTCCAGTTGGTTGCCGCGCAGCCAGTTCACGCTGGCGTTCCAGTTGCCGATGTACCAGCCACTGTCACCGAAGGCGTAGTCGACGCCGCCCTGCACCGCCGGCTTGAAGGCGCCGGTCTTGGCGAACTGGTTCGAACGGAGCATGTCCTGGTCCTGCCCGCGGAACTTGTAGTTCGACGTGAGGGCAAGGTTGCCCGTGAACTGGGCGTGGGCCAGCAGCGGCAGGGCCGCGCACAGGGCGGCGGCCAGGGGAAGGGCTCTGAAAACGGGGAAAGGGGTCATGGCTTCACGCGGTCGTTGGAAAGCGCAAAGCGTAGGCAGGCACCCGTAAAAACGGTGTCAAAAGCATGGCACCGCCCATCAAGAATCGGTAACGACACCCCGCCGCCACGCATTTTTACGGCGCGTTTACGCCCCGTGCCCCAGTCTGTGCACCCTTTTTACGGGCGCCTTCCGAGAATCGATTCCATCGTTTTGATGCAGGAGTGAGAGATGGACATCGTGTGGATTGCAGCGCTGGTGGCGCTGTGGGTGGCCATGGCGGAGGCCGTGGTGCTGCTGGGCCGGTTCGACGGCCCCAAAGGAGCATCGCGGTGATCGCGCTCGACGTGCTCTACGGCTTCGGCGCCATCGTGGCCGTCGTCCTGTTCGCGTACCTGGTGTTCGCGCTCATCTGCGCCGAGGAGTTCTGACATGGACGCGTCCGCCTGGGGCCTGCTGGCCCTGTTCCTCCTCGTGCTCCTCGTGCTGGCCTGGCCCCTGGGCCGATGGTTGGCCGCGATCTGCGATGGCCGGCTGCCGCAGTGGATGCACAGCGCCGAGTCACCGCTGTACCGCGTGGCCGGCGTGCGGCCTGAAGAGAGCATGCACTGGCGGCATTACGCGCTGGCCTTGCTGGCGTTCAATGCCATCGGTGCCGTGTTCGTGTACGGCCTGCAGCGCCTGCAGGCCTGGCTGCCGCTCAACCCGCAGGGCATGCCTGCCGTATCGCCCGACTCGGCTTTCAACACGGCGGTGAGCTTCGTCTCCAACACCAACTGGCAGGGCTATGCGGGCGAGGGCACCATGGGCTACCTGACGCAGATGCTGGGACTGTCGGTGCAGAACTTCCTGTCGGCGGCCACGGGCATCGCGGTCGCGTTCGCGCTGGCCCGGGGCTTTGCCGCGCGCCGCACGGACGGCCAGGGGCTTGTGGGCAACTTCTGGGCCGACATGGTGCGCATCAACGCCTGGGTGCTGGTGCCGGTGTCTCTGGTAATCGCCGTGTTTCTGGTGGGGCAGGGCGTGATCCAGAACTTCTCTCCCTCCAAGGAAGTTGCCACGCTGGAGGCCACGGCCTACCAGAACCCGAAGCTGACGGCCGACGGGCAGCCCGAGAAAGACGCGGCCGGCAACCCGGTGACGGAGAGTGCGAGCACCGCCACGCAAACGCTGGCCATGGGGCCGGTGGCATCGCAGGAGGCCATCAAGATGCTGGGCACCAATGGCGGGGGCTTCTTCAATGCCAACTCGGCCCATCCGTACGAGAACCCCACGCCGCTGACCAACTTCGTGCAGATGCTGGCGATCTTCCTGATCCCCGCCGCCCTGTGCTTCACGTTCGGCCGGGTGGTGGGCGACCAGCGCCAGGGGCTGGCGATCCTGGCGGCCATGACCTTGATGTTCGCCGTGGCGGTGGCCGTGGTCATTCCCGCCGAGCAGGCCGGCAACCCGCGCATCGCCGCCCTGGGGGTGGACCAGGCCATGACGGCGCTGCAGTCCGGCGGCAACATGGAGGGCAAGGAAGTGCGCTTCGGCATCACCGCATCGGCACTCTTCGCCGCCGTGACGACGGCCGCCTCGTGCGGCGCGGTGAACGCGATGCACGACTCGTTCACCCCGCTGGGCGGGCTGGTGCCGATGGTGCTGATGCAATTGGGCGAGGTGGTCTTCGGCGGCGTGGGCACGGGCCTGTACGGCATGCTGGTGTTCGCCATCCTCGCAGTGTTCATGGCGGGGCTGATGATCGGCCGCACGCCGGAGTACCTGGGCAAGAAGATCGAAGTGCGCGAGATGAAGCTCACTTCGGTGGCCATCCTGGTCACGCCCATCCTCGTGCTGGTGGGCGCCGCCGTGGCGGTGATCGCGCAGGCGGGCCAGGCCGGCATCGCCAACCCGGGCGCCCATGGCTTTTCCGAGATCCTCTACGCCCTCACGTCGGCGGGCAACAACAACGGCAGCGCCTTCGCGGGCCTGTCGGCCAACACGCCGTTCTACAACCTGCTGCTGGGGCTGACCATGTGGTTCGGTCGCTTCGGCGTGATCGTGCCGGTGCTGGCCATCGCGGGCTCGCTCGCGGCCAAGAAGCGGCTGCCCGCCACCGCCGGCACGCTGCCCACGCACGGGCCGCTGTTCGTGGCCCTGCTGATCGCCACCGTGCTGCTGGTGGGCTTGCTCAATTACGTTCCGTCCCTGGCGCTGGGCCCCGTCGTGGAACACCTGATGCTGTGGACCCCAGTGAGGCCCTGACATGACAACCCCCAAGACATCCCTTTCCCTTTCGCTGTTCGATGCGGCGCTGGTCAAGCCCGCGCTGTGGCAATCGTTCGCCAAGCTCGATCCCCGCGTGCAGTGGCGCAATCCGGTGATGTTCATCGTGTTCATCGGCAGCCTGTTCACCACGCTGCTCTGGCTGCATGCACTCACGGTGCCCCAGGACACGGGCATGCGCCCGGCCTTCGTGCTGGCGATCGCCGTCTGGCTGTGGTTCACCGTGCTGTTTGCCAACTTCGCCGAAGCGCTGGCGGAGGGCCGCAGCAAGGCCCAGGCCGCATCGCTGCGCGGCCTGCGCAAGGACACCTGGGCCAAGAAGCTCGCCGAGCCGCGCCATGGCGCGACCTTCCTGCCCGAGCAGGCCACCAACCTGCGCCGCGGCGACGTGGTGCAGGTGGACGCAGGCGACGTGATTCCGCTGGACGGCGAGGTCATCGAGGGCGTGGCCTCGGTGGACGAGAGTGCCATCACCGGCGAATCCGCGCCGGTGGTGCGCGAGTCGGGCGGGGACTTCTCGGCCGTCACGGGCGGCACCCGGGTGCTGTCGGACTGGCTGGTGGTGCGCGTGACGGTAAACCCCGGCGAGTCGTTCCTGGACCGCATGATCTGCATGGTCGAGGCCGCCAAGCGCCAGAAGACACCCAACGAGGTGGCGCTGACCATCCTGCTGGTGGCGCTCACCATCGTGTTCCTCGTGGTCACCGTGACACTGCTGCCGTTCTCGATCTTCAGCGTGGGTGCGTCAGGGGTGGGCACGGTCGTGTCGCTCACCGCGCTGGTGGCGCTCCTCGTGTGCCTGATTCCCACCACCATCGGCGGCCTGCTGTCGGCCGTGGGCGTGGCGGGCATGAGCCGCATGATGCAGGCCAACGTGATCGCCACCTCCGGACGCGCGGTGGAGGCTGCGGGCGACGTGGATGTGCTGCTGCTGGACAAGACCGGCACCATCACGCACGGCAACCGCCAGGCGAGCGCGTTCCTGCCCGCTCCGGGCACCGCCAAGGAGCGCCTGGCCCGTGCCGCCATGCTGGCGTCGCTGGCCGATGAAACGCCCGAGGGCCGCAGCATCGTCGAGCTGGCGCGCCGCAGCGGCGTGCCCGAAGAGGCCGCGGCGCCCGGCGTGCGCCTGGTGCCCTTCACGGCGCAGACGCGCATGAGCGGCGTGGACCTGCCGGCCACGGCCGGTGCGCCCGAGGTGGCGTTGCGCAAGGGCGCGGTGCAGGCCATGGTGCGCCACATCCAGGCGCTGGGCGGCAGCGTGCCGGCCGAGGTG
>NZ_BAAJYS010000077.1:0-15292 GCF_057543315.1 Acidovorax sp. KPB24-07 | reverse complement strand
CGGCTGAGCGAGGCGGTGCTGGCGCACGATGCGGCGCTGGTGCAGGCGGTGGGCGAGGGCGGCGGGCAACTGCATCCGCTGCTGGAGCGCCTGGCAACGGCGGCGGCAGCGGCGTCGTCCGCGCCCCTCCCTTGATCCCCGCCCCCCTGATGGCCCCATGGCTCCGGCCGGCGCGGTCGTCTGGCATGCTTTCCGGCCTTGCCCCAACAGAACCCACACAAGGAGACAACGCATGACGAAGATGAACCGACGCCAGGCCGGCCTGGCGCTGGCAGGGCTGGCCGCCGCTGGCCTGGGAGCGCCCGCACGGGCGCAGCAGGGCGTGCCCCGCATCCTGGTGGGGTTTCCCGCCGGGGGATCGATCGACGTGGTGGCCCGCCGCCTGGTCGAGCAGTGGCGTGGCCGCACCGGCACCACCACGGTGGTCGAGCAGAAGGTGGGCGCGGGCGGGCGCATTGCCCTGGCCACGCTCAAGGACGCGCCGCCCGATGGGCTCACCCTGGTGCTCAGCCCCTCGTCCATGCTGACCATCTACCCGCACGTCTACAAGCGCCTGCAGTACCGGCCGGCCACGGACTTCATCGCCGTGACGCCGGTGGCCCTGTCCACCTGCGGCTTCATGGTCGGGCCGAAGGTGCCCGAGTCGGTCAAGACCCTGCGCCAGTTCGCCGACTGGACGAAGGCGCGGACCGAGCCCGAGGGCTACGCCTCGCCCGCGGCCGGTGCCATGCCGCACTTTCTGGGCACCCAGTTCGCCCGCGCGGCCGGCATCCAGCTCACGCACGTGCCCTACCGTGGCGCGGCCCCGGGCCTGCAGGACCTGATGGGCGGGCAGGTCGCCTCCGGCTGCTTCAGCGTGGGCGACTGCCTGCCGCATCTGCCCACCGGCCGGGTGCGCGTGCTGGGCGTGACCGACACGCGGCGCTCGCGCTTCCTGCCCGATGTCGCCACGTTCGAAGAGCAGGGCTTCGCCGGCATCCACGGCGTGGAAAGCTATGGGCTGTACCTGCCCGCCAAGACGCCCGCCGCGCAGGTCGACCGGCTGCTGGCGCTGGCGCAGCAGGCGATCCGCGATCCGGCCGTGGTGGAGTCGCTGGCCAAGCTGGGCTTCGAGCCCGTCAGCAGCACCCCAGAAGAGTTCGCGCGGCAACTGGCGCAGGAGCGCGAGCGCTGGGCGCCCGTGGTGGCCGCATCGGGCTTTTCGTCCGAGGAATAGCCGCCGCCGGGCACGGGGCGGGCCGGGTCAGTCCCAGGCCGGTGCCAGGCCTTGCGGATCGACCAGCCGGCCGCCGCGCTCCAGTGCGGCGATGCGCTGCATCTGCCCGTCCGTCAGGCGCAGCTGCGGTGCTTTCAGATTGCTTTGCAGGTGGGCGTGCTGCGTGGACGAGGGAATCACCGCATGGCCCAGTTGCATGGCCCAGGCGAGGGCCACCTGCGCCGGCGTGGCCGCCAGTTCCGCCGCGATGGCCTGGATCACCGGGTCCTGCAGCACCTGGCCGTAGGCCAGCGTCATGTACGACGTGGTGTGGATGCCCTGGCTGCGCGCGAAGTCCACCACCGCGCGGTTCTGCAGGTAGGGGTGCAGCTCGATCTGGTGCGTGGCGATGCGGTCCGCGCCCACGGCAGCGATGGCTTCGCGCAGCAGGGGGATGTTGAAGTTCGATACGCCGAAGGCCCGCGTCAGTCCCTGCGCCTGGGCCTCGGCCAGTGCGTCCAGCGACTCTCCCACCGGCACCGCGCCGCCGGGCGACGGCCAGTGGATCAGCGTGAGGTCCACCCGGTCGGTGCGCAGCCTGGCGAGGCTTTCCTTCAGGCTGGGAACGAGCCGGTCGGCCGCCAGGTGGTCGGTCCAGACCTTGGTGGTGATGAACAGTTCGTCGCGCGGCACGCCGCTCTCGGCGATGGCCTGGCCGACCTCGGACTCGTTGCCGTAGATCTGCGCGGTGTCGATGTGGCGGTAGCCCAGCGCCAGCGCGGTTTTCACCGAGTCGATGACGATCTGGTCCTTCAGGCGGAAGGTGCCCAGGCCGAAGGCAGGCACGGTGGGGGAGGCAACGGGTGTGGTCATGAAAGTCTCCGATGGAAATGAAGGGGTGAACGGAAAAAGGTTGGCCATGCAAAGCGGCCGGATCAATGGGCCGCGACGGCCGGATTGCCCGTGCGCACCGCGAAGCGGCTGCGGCGGTCCAGCACCGCGCTGTAGTGCGTGAGGGGCAGCGACACCAGCAGGCCGGCCGAGGGCAGGCCGATGGAAACATCCGCCGCCGTGGGCAGCAGGCTGACGATCACGAAGTCGCTCCGATGGCGAAAGCGCTGAGCGTCAGCGCGAACAAGGCAATGGGCATGGAAGCACTCCTGAAGATGCGCCGAGTCTGCGGGTTTATCCTTTGCAGAAACACCCGGTTTCGCTCCATAGATACTTGCCCTGGAATCAACAATGAAACGGCCAGACCACGCACCATGAAGACCACGCTCGAAGAACTCCAGGCCTTTGCCGCCGTGGTGGACGGTGGCTCCATCACGGCCGCCGCCGAGCACCTGGGCCAGACCGTCTCCGGCATCAGCCGGGCGCTGGCGCGGCTGGAGAAGAAGCTCGAGACCACCCTGCTGCGCCGCACCACGCGCCGCATCGAACTCACCGAAGAGGGGCAGGCCTTCCTGGCCCGCACCCGCGCGATCCTCGCCGCGCTGGACGACGCCGAGGAGCACATGGCCGCACGCCGGCTCCAGCCCGCCGGCCGACTGCGCGTGAACGCCGCCACGCCGTTCATGCTGCACGCCGTCGTTCCGCTGGTGCCCGAGTTCCGCCGCGCCTACCCGCAGATCACGCTGGAGCTGGACACCGACGAGCTGAACATCGACCTGCTGGCGCGCCGCACCGACGTGGCGATCCGCATCGGCCCGCTGCGCGACTCCACGCTGCACGCCCGGCCGCTGGCCACGAGCCGCATCCGGGTGCTGGCGAGTCCGGCCTATCTCGCCGAACACGGCCGGCCCAGGACCGCGGCGGCCCTCGGCCGCCACACGCTGCTGGGGTTTTCACAGGTCGAATCGCTCAACCGCTGGCCGCTGCGCGGCGCGCATGGCGACGAATGGCCCATCACGCCGGACATCACCGCCTCCAGCGGCGAAACGCTGCGCCAGCTGGCATTGCGGGGTGCGGGCATCGTGTGCCTGTCCGACTTCATGACCGCCGCCGACCGCGAGCGGGGCGATCTGGTGCAGATCCTGGCGAAGGACACGGCCGACGTGCGCCAGCCGATCAGCGCGGTGTACTACCGCAACACGCAGCTGGCCGCGCGCATCGCGTGCTTTCTGGATTTTCTGCAGGAGCGGCTGAAGGCGTTCTGAGGGGGGCGGCGGGCGATTCAGGCGCGCGCCGTGGTCGTGGCGGCCCAGGCGGTCTTGCCGGCATTTCCGAGCCGGCCTATCCGGTTGCAGCCCCTCAGCCCAGCGTCTCCAGGAACGTCTTGCGCCACCAGTGGATGTCGTGCTCCCGGATGCGCTCCATCAGCGCCTGGTGGCGCCGCTGGCGTTCCTTGAGCGGCATCTGCAGCGCGGTCTGGATGGTGTCGGCCATGCCCTGCGTGTCGTAGGGGTTGACCAGCAGCGCTTCCTTCATCTGCTCGGCCGCGCCGGCGAAGCGCGACAGCACCAGCACGCCGGGGTCGTCCGGGTCCTGGGCGGCGATGTATTCCTTGGCGACGAGGTTCATGCCGTCGCGCAGCGGCGTCACCAGGCCCACGGCGGCGGCGCGGCACAGGCCCGGCACGCGCTTGCGGGCCACGGTGCGGTGGATGTAGCGCAGCGGCATCCAGTCGAGTTCGCCGTAGTCGCCGTTGATGGCGCCGCACAGGCCTTCCAACTCCTGGCGCAGGTCGGCATAGGCGTCCACGCTGTCGCGGGTGGGCGAGGCGATCATCACCAGCGTGGCGCTGTGGTGGTTCTCGGGGTAGCGCGCCAGCAGCTCGCGGAAGGCGCGCACGCGCTGCGGGATGCCCTTGGAGTAGTCCAGCCGGTCGATGCCCAGCAGCAGGCGCCGGCGCGAATACTCGTCGCGCATGGCGGTGAAGGTCTGCACGGCCTCGGGCGCGGCGGCCAGGCGGGTGAATTCGTCCACGTCGATGCCGATGGGGAAGGCCCCCACCTGCACCGTGGCGCCGAACGCGCGCAGGTGCTGCGGGCCCACGGTTTCGGCATTGGCCTCGTTGCTCAGGTAGCGCGTGAAGTGCGACACGTCGGCCTCGCTCTGCAGGCCCACGAGGTCGTAGGCGAACAGGGAGCGCATGAGCCATTCATGCTGCGGGATGGCGGCCATGATGAGCGGCGGGGGCACCGGGATGTGCAGGAAGAACCCGATACGCTGGCGGCAGCCCAGCGCCCGCAGTTCGGCGGCGAGCGGGATCAGGTGGTAGTCGTGCACCCAGATGGTGTCGTCTTCCTTGAGCAGCGGCAGCAGCTTGCGGGCGAACATCTGGTTCACGCGGCGGTAGCCGGCGATGTAGCTGGCGTTGAAATCCGCCAGGTCCAGCCGGTAATGGAACACGGGCCACAGCACGCTGTTGCTGTAGCCGCTGTAGTAGCTGTCGTGGTCTTCCTGGCACAAATCCACGGTGGCCAGGGTGACGGTGCCCGCCTGGCGCGTCTGCAGCTTGCCTTCACCGGGCAGGCCGTCTTCGGAGATATTGCCGCTCCAGCCGAACCACAGGCCTCCGGTGCGGCTCAGCGTCTCGCCCAGCGCGACCGCCAGGCCTCCGGCGGCGGGCTTGCGGGGGTCGGCGATGCGGTTGGAGATGACGACGAGGCGGCTCATGGGAAATTTCCTTGCAGTGCGAACGGGCAGTCGGGGTGGGCGTGGCGGATGCGGCGCCTTTCAGATCACGCTGTCCCAGGGGTCGGACAGCCGGACGGCGGCATTGATGATGCCGACCATGGAATAGGTCTGCGGGAAGTTGCCCCACATCTCTCCGGTCTGCGCGTGCGTGTCCTCGGACAGCAGTCCGAGCGGGTTGCGCGTGGCCAGCAGGGCCTCGAAGATCTCGCGCGCCTGCGCCTTTCGGCCGATGCGGGCCAGCGCGTCGATGCGCCAGAACGCGCAGATGTTGAAGGCGGTGTCGGGCTTGCCGAAGTCGTCGGCGGCCTCATAGCGGCGCATGTAGGGGCCGTCGCAGAGCGACGCCTCCATGGCGTCCACCGTCGAGACGAAGCGCGGGTCCATCGGGTCGATCAGGCCCACCTCGGCCATCAGCAGCACGCTGGCGTCCAGTTCGTTGCCGCCGAAGCTCTCGGCAAAGGCCTGGCGCTCCTCGCTCCAGGATTTTTCCAGGATCTCGTCGCGCATCGACCGGGCGTGCGCGCTCCAGTAGTCGGCGCGTTCCGGCAGCTGCAGCGAGTGGGCGATCTTGGCCAGGCGGTCACAGGCGGCCCAGCTCATCAGCGCCGACGAGGTGTGCACGCGGGCGCGGGTGCGCAGCTCCCACATGCCGGCGTCGGGCTGGCCGTACACGCGCACGGCCAGTTCGCCGATCTGCTCCATGCGCGAGAACTCGGTCGCGCCCGCCGGGTGCAGCAGCCGCTGGTCGTGGAAGGCCTGGGCCGCGCCCAGGATGATGTTGCCGTACACGTCGTGCTGGAAATGCTCGGCCGCCTGGTTGCCCACCCGCACCGGGCCCATGCCCCGGTAGCCGGCCAGGTGCGGCACGAAGGCCTCGGGCAGGTCGTGCTCCAGGCCGATGCCGTACAGCGGCTGGATGTGGCCGTCGCTGGCCTCGGCCACCACGTTGCTGAGCCAGCGCAGGTAGTCCTCCATCGTCGCCGTCTCGGACAGGCTGTTGAGCGCCCGCACGACGAAGAACGCATCGCGCAGCCAGCAGTAGCGGTAGTCCCAGTTGCGGCCGCTGTCGGCCGACTCGGGGATGCTCGTGGTCATGGCCGCCACGATGGCGCCGGTGTCCTCGAACAGCGAGAGCTTGAGCGTGATGGCCGCGCGGATCACCGCGTCCTGCCATTCGAGCGGCACGGCCAGGCGCTGCGTCCAATGGCGCCAGTACCACACGGTTTCCTGCTCGTAGTGGCGCGCCGTGTCGGCAATGCCGGCGGGCAGCGACTCGTCGGCGCCCAGAAGGAAGTTGTGCTCGCGCGCCATCACGAAGGGCTGGCCCGACAGCACGTGGGAGATGGGCACGTCGGTGTTCAGCCGCAGCGTCAGCTCCTCGCCCACGTAGCGGATGTGGTTGCTGCCCTGCGTGATCTCGGGCGCGTCCTTGCCCCAGCCGTAGCGCACGTCCACCGTCACGCGGATGCGCGGTGCGCCCTCCAGCCGCCGCACGCGGCGCACCAGCATCATGGGCCGGAAGTAGCGCGACCGGGCGTAGAAGCGCGGGGCGAAATCCGTGATCTCGATGCTGTTGCCCGAACGGTCGGTGAGCCGCGTGCGCAGCACCGCGGTATTGGGCTCGTACCACTGCTCGGTGGTGGCGAGGTCTTCGATTTCGATGGCGAAGCGGCTGCCTTCGTCGCCCGGCTGCAGCAGGGCGTTGAACACCGGATCGCCGTCGAAGCGGGGCAGGCAGCACCACACGATGTGCGCCTGCGCATCCACCAGGGCGCTGATGGCGCAGTTGCCGATCAGGCCCAGGGCGAGCGAGGGCTCGGCGGGCGGGCCGAAATGGGAACCGGTCTTCATGCGGCGGGCCTTTCCGGCGCCGCCATCTGGTAGAGCCATTCGCGCAGGACGGTGGTGTCGTCGCAGCGCACCGTCGCCTGCGTCTCGCCCGGGCCCACCTTGATGCCAATGCCGCCCAGGGCCTGGGTGGCAACGAAGCCGTTCTCGTCCGTCACGTCGTCGCCCGCGAATACGGGGATGCGGCCCTGGAAGGGCGGGTGCTGCATGAAGTCGGTGATCGCCCGTCCCTTGCTGGGTCCCGAGGGCTTGATCTCCAGCACGCACTTGCCCTGCATCAGTTCGAGCCCGGGCGCGTGCTTCAGCGCATGCTCCAGCGTCGATCGGCACAGCGCTTCGAGTTCCTGCGCCTGCCGGTAGTGCAGCGCGACGCCGGCGCTCTTGCGTTCCAGGACCAGGGCGGGATAGCGGTCGCGCAGTGCCTCGATGGTGCGGATGACCGCCGTCAGATCCATGGCCGGCACGGCCCCCACGAGCCCGCTGTTCAGGCGGTACTGGGCGCCATGCTCGCAGGCCAGCGGTAGCTGAAGGGGGGACAGGAAGCGGTCGATGTCGGCTTGCGTGCGGCCCGTCGCGATGGCCAGGGCACCGCCCAGCCGCTCGTGCAGCGCCTGCAGCGCCGGCACGATGCCCGGGGGCACCTGCACCGCATCGGGGTGGGACGCAATATCGGCGAGTGTGCCGTCAAAATCGAGGAAAAGTGCGTATCTCGCAGTCAGTAGCGGTAGATTTTGCATTGCCAGCCACCTTACCAGAAGCCTTCGCGCGGGCTGTAGGCGCCAAGGCAGGGCGGCTGTAGGCGGGTTGAAAACGCCCGCCGCAGCGCCCATGTGCGATGGGCCTGCCCCGGTGCCCTGTGCCAGCCTGGGCCACCACCCTTCCTCATTGCGGCCTTCCATGAACGACACCTCGCCCCTCCACATCGTCTGCCCCCATTGCCACACCACCAATCGCGTGCGGACGGACCAGCTGGCGAGCGCGCCCGACTGCGGGCAGTGCCATCAGCCGCTCTTCGCCGGCGCCCCTCTGGCGCTGGACGCCGATGGTTTCGAGCGCCACGTGCAGCGCAGCCACATTCCGGTGCTGGTGGATTTCTGGGCGCCCTGGTGCGGCCCGTGCAAGTCGCTCGGGCCCATCCTGGAGAAGCTGGAGACCGAGTACGAGGGCCGCTTCAAGCTCGTGAAGATCGACTCCGACCAGGAGCAGCAGATCGCCGGCATGTTCGGCATCCGCAGCATTCCCACCTGCGTGCTGCTGATGAACGGCCAGCCCGTCGATGGCTTCATGGGCGCCCAGCCCGAGGGCCAGGTGCGGGCCTTCCTCGACAAGCACGTGCCCACCGCCGAGGCGGCCCTGGCCGAGCAGGAGGAGGAGCTGGCGCAGGACGCGCTGGCCGACGGCGATACCGACACCGCGCTGGAAAAGCTGCAGCACGCCGTCGCCACCGACCCCGCCAACGACGACGCCCGCTTCGACTACGTGAAGCTGCTGCTGCAGCTGGGCCGCGAGGACGACGCCAAGGTCGCCTTCGCCCCCGTGATCGCCAAGGCCCCGGCATCGCGCAAGCTGGGTGCGCTCAAGGCCTGGATGGATGCGATCGATTTCGTGGCCAGGGAAGCAAACGGCCCTTCGGCATTGGCCGATTTCGATGCCGGGATTGCCGCCAACCGCCGCGATTTCGACGCCCGCTTCGGCCGGGCGCGCTGGTTCATCGCGCACCAGCGCTGGACCGAGGCCATGGACGAACTGCTGGAAATCCTCACGCGCGACAAGACCTGGAGCGACGAGGCCGCGCGCAAGACCTATGTGGCCGTGCTCGAGATCATCGAGCCGCCCCGGGTGAAGGTGGCCGAAGGCCAGATCCCGCCGGAAGACCCGACGGTCGCCACCTACCGCCGCCGCCTGTCCAGCGTGGTGCTGAGCTGACCGGCGCCCCAGCCACCGAAGCCGCCCGGTCCATGGGCGCTGAACGGGCCCGTGCGGCGGCCCTGGCCGTGGCCTCGGTGCTGGCTCTCGCCCTGGCGGGCTGCGCCACATCGCCCCCGCCCGATGCCATGGTCATCGGCACGGTGTTCTCGCGTGAGCGCCTTTACGTGCCGCCCGACGAGCCCGCCGTGTTCGAGGCGGCGCTGCTCGACGTCTCGCGGCCCGATGCGCCGCCCACGGTGCTCGGGCGCCAGCGCATCGAGCTGCCGGGGCCGCCGCCGTACCAGTTGCAGATCCCTTTCCGGTCCGCGCTCACGCAGCCTCTGCTGCCGGGCCGCTACAGGGTTCGCGCCTCGCTGTCCCTGCAGGGCTATGTGCGGTTCGCCTCCGATGGCATCCATCCGCTGCCGCCGGACCCGGCCTATCGGCGCGTGGATGTCGAGCTGCACCGCCTGCCTCTGGACAAGGCGACCGCGCAGGCCGAGGTGCCGCTGCGGCAGACCTACTGGCGGTTGGTGGAAATCGACGACACGGCCGTGCCGCCGGCCCCCGCTGGCGCGCCCGAGCCGCATCTGGTGCTGGACAGCGAAGGGGGACAAGCGCGCGGGGCAGGGGGCTGCAACCGCTTTTTGGCGAGCTACGCGGTCGATGGCGTGCGCCTGCGGATGACGCAGATCAACACGACCCTGCAGCTGTGCCTGCAGACGGCCACCCTGGAGGGCCGTTTCCTGCACGCGCTGGACGAAGTCCGGACCTACCGCCAGGAAGGGCGGCAACTGCTGCTGTTCGGCGAAGAGGCGCGCGTGCTGCTGCGGCTGGAGGCCATCGAGCTGGAGTGAGGCGGCCGCACGGGCCGCCCGATGCCGCTGCGCTCCCTGGCGCGCGCGGCAGGGCCGTTCAGCCCACCAGGCGCTCGAGCGCCTCGCGGTACTTGGCGGCGGTCTTCTCGACCACCTCGCGCGGCAGGCGCGGGGCGGGCGCGGTCTTGTTCCAGGGCTTGCCGTTGATCTGCGTCTGCTCCAGCCAGTCGCGCACGAACTGCTTGTCGTAGCTGGGCGGGTTCTCGCCGGCGGCCAGAGCGCTTTCGTAGCCTTCCACGGGCCAGTAGCGCGAGCTGTCGGGCGTGAGCACCTCGTCCATCAGCACCAGCGTGCCGTCGGGCGCGAGGCCGAACTCGAACTTGGTGTCGGCAATGATCATGCCCTTTTCCAGCGCGATGGCCGCGGCCTCCTGGTAGATGGCGATGCTGAGGTCGCGGATCTTCGTGGCCAGCTCGATGCCGATCATCTCCACCGTGCGCTCGAAGGTGATGTTCTCGTCGTGCTCGCCCATCGCGGCCTTGGCGGCCGGGGTGTAGATGGGCTGCGGCAGCTTGGCCGCGTTGGTCAGACCCTCGGGCAGCTGCACGCCGCACACGGCGCGCGATTCCTGGTATTCCTTCCAGCCACTGCCGGCCAGGTAGCCGCGCACCACCGCCTCCACGGGGATCGGCTGCAGGCGCTGCACCAGCATCGAGCGGCCCCGCACCTGGGGTGCTTCGTCCGGCGTCACCACGCTCTCGGGATCGTCGCCCGTCAGGTGGTTGGGGCACAGGTGGCCCAGCTTGTCGAACCAGAACAGTGCCATCTGCGTGAGCAGCTCGCCCTTGCCCGGAATCGGCTCGCCCATGATCACGTCGAAGGCCGAGAGGCGGTCGCTGGCCACCATCAGGATGCGGTCGTCGCCCACGGCGTAGTTGTCGCGCACCTTGCCGCGCGCGAGCAGCGGCAGGGACGTGAGGGCGGAGGTGTGCAGTGCGGAGGAAAGGGGCAGGGTCATGGTGGGTGAAGCGATTGCGAACGGGAAAGCCGCGGCTTTCGGCGGCAGGGCCGGCCAGCCCGCGATTTTAGGGCGCGTGCCGGGATGGCCGGTGCAGGGCGGTCGGGAGGGTGGGGCGTGGGCCGGAACCGCAGCGGACGGCGGGCCATCGGGTCGGCAGGGCGCCGTGCCGGCGGTGCGCCCCGCGAAGGCGTCTGCGCTGTGTGCCGCGGAGCAAAGCCAGGCTATTTTGCGCCGTTTTTCGGCCCTTGGCACCTGGGAGGGCAAGACCCGACAGCCGACTTCGGTATGCGTTTGCAATTGCCCGGGGGCGGGCGCATAGTGAATCCAACACATGCATGAGTTGACCTTTCGCCGGGCCGTCCTTCCACCAGACCTTTAAGGACGGCGCTTCTTCAACGCAAGCCCAGGAGGCCAGTTTTATGAACCTGACGATCAGCGGTCACCACCTCGAAGTCACTCCCGCATTGCGCGCCCATGTGACGGAAAAGCTGGACATCATCAGCAAGCATTTCGACCAGGTGGTCGACGTCAAGGTGCTGCTCACCGTCGAGAAGCAAAAGGAGAAGGAAAAACGCCAGCGCGCGGAATGCAACGTGCATGTGAAAGGCAGTGATCTGTTCGCCGAGAGTTCCCATTCCGACCTGTACGTGGCCGTGAACGAACTGGTGGAAAAGCTGGACCGCCAGGTGGTCCGCCACAAGGACCGCATCCAGAACCACCACCATGGCGCCATCAAGCGGGAGCTGGTGGCCTGATGGGTGCCGGGGCCTGAGCAGCCAGGCCCTTCGCCACGCCGCCCTCAGGGGCGGTTTTTTTATGCCCCTCCTCAAAGTGCTCAGGGTTTATGCTAGGGGGTGCATAATCGCAACCCTCCACCATGAACCGTCTTGCCTCCATCCTGCCTGCCGCTCAAGTGCTCGTGAGCGTCGACGCCACCAGCAAAAAGCGCGCTTTCGAAGAGGCAGGGTTGTTGTTCGAGAGCCAGCACGGCCTGTCGCGCGCCCTCATCACCGACAGCCTCTTCGCTCGCGAGCGGCTGGGCTCCACGGGACTGGGCCACGGCGTCGCCATCCCGCATGGCCGCATCAAGGGCCTGAAGGCGCCGATGGCCGCAGTCTTCCAGCTGGCCCACCCGATCGGTTTCGATGCGCCGGACGAGCAGCCCGTCGGGCTCCTGATCTTCCTGCTGGTGCCCGAGGCGGCCACGCAAAAGCACCTGGAGATCCTGTCCGAGATCGCCGAGCTGCTGAGCGATGGCTCGCTGCGCGAGCGCATCAAGGGCAGCACCGATGCCGCCGAGCTGCACGGCCTGATCGCCGGCTGGCAGTCCGCCCAGGCCACCGCCTGACCCCGCCGCCGCCGCCGCTGCAAACGCTGAACCTTCCGTGAAACCCAACGTCGTCAGCGCCGATGTCCTGTTCGAGGAGTTCCGCGGCCCGCTGAAGTGGGAGTGGGTCGCCGGCCTCGGGGCCTCCGAGCGGCGTTTCGACGAGGTGGCCGTGCGCTCCGCGCGCTCCGGCGCCGACCTGGTGGGCTACCTCAATTACATCCACCCGTACCGGGTGCAGATCCTGGGCGAGCGCGAAACCGCCTACCTCACCAACGCGACGCCCGAGGACTGCAAGCGCCGCATCGCCCGCATCGTCACGCTGGAGCCACCCGTGCTGGTGCTGGCCGACAGCCAGGTCGCGCCCGATGCGCTGCTGTCCATGTGCGAGCGTGCGCAGATCCCGATGTTCTCCACGCACGAGTCGTCGGCCTTCGTCATCGACGTGCTGCGCGCCTACCTGTCCAAGCACTTCGCCGACCGCACCACCATGCACGGCGTGTTCATGGACATCCTGGGCCTGGGCGTGCTGATCACCGGCGAGTCGGGCCTGGGCAAGAGCGAGCTGGGCCTGGAGCTGATCTCGCGCGGCAACGGCCTGGTGGCCGACGACGCGGTGGACCTGTTCCGCATCAACCAGACCACCATCGAGGGCAAGTGCCCCGACCTGCTGCAGAACCTGCTGGAAGTGCGCGGCATCGGCCTGCTGGACATCCGCGCGATCTTCGGCGAGACCGCCGTGCGGCGCAAGATGCGGCTCAAGCTCATCGTGCACCTGGTGCGCAAGGAAACGCTGGAGCGCGACTACGAACGCATGCCCTACGAGCCCCTCACGCAGGACGTGCTGGGCGTGCCGGTGCTCAAGGTGGTGATCCAGGTGGTGGCGGGCCGCAACATCGCCGTGCTGGTCGAGGCGGCTGTGCGCAACACCATCCTGAACCTGCGCGGGATCGACACCTACCAGGAATTCGTGGAGCGGCACCGCCGCGCCATGGAGCGCGACGGCTCCTGACCATCGCGCCGCGTCCCGGGCCCGCCGGGCGGCGCGCGCCCGCTGCTCAGCGGTGCTGCGTGGTGGCCAGCTTGGCGCAGGTGGCGCACTGGCCGTACAGCGCCATCGAATGATCCTGCACCACCCAGCCCTTCGACTTGGCCACCAGTTGCTGGCGCTTTTCGATCTCGGGGTCGTAGAACTCCTCGACCTTGCCGCAGACCGTGCAGATGAAGTGGTCGTGGTGCTGGCCCTCGTTGAGCTCGTACACCGCCTTGCCGCTTTCGAAGTTGCTGCGGTTCAGGATGCCCGCCTGCTCGAATTGCGTGAGCACGCGGTAAACCGTGGCCAGGCCGATGTCCGAGCGCTCCTGCAGCAGCACGCGGAACACGTCTTCTGCGGTCATGTGGCGCTGCGCGCCCTTCTGGAAGATCTCGAGGATCTTCAGGCGCGGCAGGGTCGCCTTCAGGCCGGTGCTCTTGAGTTCGTCGATGTTCGTCATGACAGGGGTTTCCGTGTACCAAACCAGCGTGCCAAAGCCCGGGAGAAGCTGCCGCTACAATGGGTCGGATCATATCGCCTATGCCTAACTCCATGTCCGTTTCCGCCCGCTGCAGCGCCCGTTGGGCCCTGACCCTGTTGATCGGCGCCAGCTTGACGGCCTGCGGCAGCTTCGACAGCGCCAGCAACCGCGTCGCCAGCCTGGTCACTCCCTACAAGGTGGACGTGGTTCAAGGCAACTTCGTCTCCCGCGAGCAGGTCGAGGCGCTCAAGCCCGGCATGGGGCGCCAGCAGGTCAAGGAAATCCTCGGCACGCCGTTGGTGACCAGCCTGTTCCACGCCGACCGCTGGGAATACGTCTTCACGCTCAAGCGCCCCGGCGTCGAGGTGCAGTCGCGCAAGCTGACCGTGTTCTTCAACGGCGACGTGTTCGAGCGCGCCGAGGGCGACGAGATGCCCACCGAGGCCGAGTTCGTCGCCACCCTGGGCACCCGCACCCCGAAGAACAAAGTGCCGGTGCTGGAGGCGACCGAGGCCCAGCTGGCCAAGTTCCCCAAACCGGCCACGCTGCCCGAACCTGCCGATTCGCCCGTGCCCACGCCGCCGTCCAGCTACCCGCCGCTGGAATCGTCGACCCGCTGATTCCCGCCGGCCAGGGCCTGGTGCACACCGGCCCTGCGGCTTAGCCGCTGATCTTTCCATGACCGCCACCACTTCCCCGAACGCATCCCCCTCCACCCCTTGCCGCGTGGCCGTCGCCGGGGCCTCCGGCCGCATGGGGCGCATGCTGATCGAAGCCATCCGCGACACCGGCGGCGAATGCGTGCTGGCCGGCGCGCTCGACGTGGCGGCCAGCCCCGCCATCGGCTCCGACGCCACCGCCTTCCTGGGGTATGCCAGCGGCGTGGCCATCACGGCCGACGTGCGCGAAGGCCTGCGCCACGCCGACGTGCTGATCGACTTCACCCGCCCCGAGGGCACCATGGCCCACCTCGCGGTATGCGCCGAGACGGGCGTCAAGATGGTCATCGGCACCACGGGCCTGTCCGACGCGCAAAAGGCCGAGATCGCCGCCGCCAGCGAACGCACCGCCATCCTGCTGTCGCCCAACATGAGCGTGGGCGTGAACGTCACGCTCAAGCTTCTGGAGCTGGCCGCCAAGGCCATGTCCACCGGCTACGACATCGAGATCATCGAGTCCCACCACCGCCACAAGGTGGATGCGCCCTCGGGCACCGCGCTCAAGATGGGCGAGGTCATCGCCCAGGCCCTGGGGCGCGATCTCAAGGACTGCGCCGTCTATGCCCGCGAGGGCATCACGGGCGAGCGCGATCCGTCGAGCATCGGCTTTTCCGCCATCCGCGGCGGCGACATCGTGGGCGACCACACCGTGCTGTTCGCCGGCACCGGCGAGCGCATCGAGATCACCCACAAATCCGCCAGCCGCACGACCTATGCCAAGGGCAGCCTGCGCGCCGTGCGATTCCTCGCCGCGCACCAGACCGGCCTGTTCGACATGTTCGACGTGCTGGGCCTGAACGCCGCCTGACGGCCGGCGCGCACGCGATGGACGGCCTGCACTGGTGGCGTCAGGGCGACGCGGTCACCCAGATCAGCGCGCTGCTGCTGCTGGCCATGTCGGTCGCCAGCTGGGTCGTGATCGTCTGGAAGGCCCTGCTGATGCGCCGTGCCCGCCGTGATGCGGCCCGCGCCATCGCCGCCTTCTGGCAGGCCCCGTCGATCGCCCTGGCGGCCGAGCGCCTGCCTGCCTTCGACCGCGATGGCCTGGTGATGCCGCTGGTGCAGGCGGCCAGCGCCGTGGCCGGCGCCAATCAGGCCCCCGCCACGCTGGCCGCGCGCGGCAGCCTGTCCCAGCAGCTGACGCGCGGCCTGCGCGATGCACTGCACGGCGTGCTGGGCCGGCTGCAGTTCGGGCAGGTGCTGCTGGCCACCGTGGGCTCCACCGCACCGTTCGTGGGCCTGCTGGGCACCGTGTGGGGCATCTACCATGCGCTCACCGCCATGGCCGGGGCCGGCCAGATCA
>NZ_BAAJYS010000076.1:0-15525 GCF_057543315.1 Acidovorax sp. KPB24-07 | reverse complement strand
GCCGACCGCGGCCGGCTGCTGCACCACGACGGCCGCCGGGCCGCGCACTGGTGAGCGCCGCAGTGCTAAATGCCCCGCGCGGGGCGGCGGTGATCGCGCCGACCGCGCATGGTGCGAACCATTTCAACCTGCTGCGTCTGGCGGCGGCGATCGCCGTGCTGCTGTCGCATGGCGAGTTCCTCTACCGCTTGAGCATGCCCGTGCCCTTCGCCGGACACAGCCTCGGCTCGCTGGCGGTGTACTGCTTTTTCTTCATCAGCGGTTACCTCGTGTGCCAGAGCTGGGAGCGCGAGCCGGACATCGGCGTGTTCTGGGCCAAGCGCGTGGCGCGCATCTTTCCCGGGCTGGTGGTGGCGACCGCGTTCTCGGTGTTCGTGCTGGGCTGGGCCATGACGCAGCTGCCGACGGCGCAGTACTGGTCCGATGCCCGCACGTGGATCCATTTCCTCAACAACGCCGTGGGGATGGCCGTCGTGCAGGTGCTTCCGGGCGTGTTTGAGAACAACCCTTTCGCCCGGTCGGTGAACGGCTCGCTGTGGACGATCCGCTACGAGCTGTTGATGTACCTACTGCTGTCGATGGCGGGCGTGGCGGGATGGACGCGGCGGCGCTGGGTGTATCCCGTGGCTGCGCTGCTCATGGCGGTATCTTGGCAGTGGGCGCGGGTGGCCGGCTGGGATGCCTGGGTCGATGCCGGGCCGCGGTGGCTCACGGCGCTCTTCCACCTGTTCCATTGGGCGGAGGTGTCCGGGTTCGGCGTGGCGTTCCTGCTCGGCTGCACCTTCGCGGCCTACCGCGTGCGCAGCGGCCCGTGGCTGCTGGCGGTGGCCGTGCTGGGCGGCGCCTTGGCGTGGTTCACGCCGCAGGCGTGGAGCGTGCAGATCGGCGTGTGGGCCCTGGTGGCGGCCGGCATCTTCTGGGCCGCGCACGTGGGCGGTGGCCGCTCGGGCGGCTGGCTGCGCGAGGACCTGTCCTATGGCGTCTACATCTACGCCTTTCCGATCCAGCAGGCCGTGACGGAAATCAGCCTCAGGCGCGGCTGGAGCCTGGCGGTGTGCATCGCGGTGTCGCTCGCGCTGACGCTGGCCATGGCGGCGTTCTCGTGGTTCTGCATCGAAAAGCCCGGAGTGCGCTATGGGCGGCGCGTGGTGGAGCATTGGTCGCGCCGCCGCGGCCTGCGCATGCACGGCACGCCGGTGTAGCCGGCGCTGGCCGGCACCGCGAGGCGGACGCGCCGGGTTCGGCAAACGAATTTTCAAGGCCCCTTCAGAGCCATTTCTTTCGACGACGGAGACAAAAAGCATGCTGTTGAACCAAGACCAGGAAATGATCCGCGACGCGGTGCGCGACTTCGCCCAGCGCGAGCTTTGGCCGCACGCGGCCCGCTGGGACCGCGAGCACCACTTTCCCCGCGAGGCCCACCAGGGCCTGGCCGCGTTGGGCGCCTACGGCATCTGCGTGCCTGAAGAGGACGGCGGCGCGGGGCTCGACTACCTGACGCTCGCGCTGGTGCTGGAGGAGATCGCGGCCGGCGACGGCGGCACCAGCACGGCCATCAGCGTGACCAACTGCCCGGTGAACGCCATCCTCATGCGCTACGGCAACGCCGCGCAGAAGAAGGCCTGGCTCGCGCCGCTGGCGCAGGGCCGGATGCTGGGCGCGTTCTGCCTGACCGAGCCGCACGTGGGCTCGGACGCATCGGCCCTGCGCACGACGGCGGTGAAGGACGGCGACGGCTACGTGATCAACGGCGTCAAGCAGTTCATCACCAGCGGCAAGAACGGCCACGTGGCCATCGTCATCGCGGTCACCGACAAGGGCGCGGGCAAGAAGGGCATGAGCGCCTTCCTGGTGCCCACCGACTCGCCGGGCTACACCGTCGCGCGGCTGGAGGACAAGCTCGGCCAGCACAGCAGCGACACGGCACAGATCCAGTTCGACCAATGCCGCGTGCCGGCCGAGAACCTGATCGGTGCGGAGGGCGAGGGCTACAAGATCGCGCTCGGCGCGCTGGAGGGCGGGCGCATCGGCATCGCCGCGCAGAGCGTGGGCATGGCACGCAGCGCGTTCGAGGCCGCGCTGGCGTATTCGAAGGAGCGCGAGAGCTTCGGCACGCCCATCTTCAACCACCAGGCGGTGGGATTTCGGCTGGCCGACTGCGCCACGCAGATCGAGGCGGCGCGCCAGCTCATCTGGCACGCGGCGGCGCTGCGCGATGCCGGCCGGCCGTGCTTGAAAGAGGCCGCCATGGCCAAGCTCTTCGCCAGCGAGATGGCCGAGCGCGTGTGCAGCGCGGCGATCCAGACGCTGGGCGGCTACGGCGTGGTGAACGACTTTCCCGTGGAACGCATCTACCGCGATGTGCGCGTGTGCCAGATCTACGAAGGCACGAGCGACGTGCAGAAGATCATCATCCAGCGCGCACTGGCCTGAGTTTGATGGCGCGGTGGTGGTGCGGGTGCGGCCATCCTCGCGTGGGCTGACCGCGCCGTCAGGCGCGGCGGGGGATGGGTTTCCGGCGCTGTGAGGGGCGAGTGGTCCGGGCGTGCTATTCCTTCAAAGTCTAGAAGGACGGCCTGCATTTTTCGCTGGTTTGCCCAGTGCTTCGCCATGATGGGTTGGCGCGCGCGCAGATATCGGATGCTCTGAGAAGCCGGCAGGTCTTGGCGGCAGAAAGAGAGCCATGTTGCCGGAGAAATCATTTCGGATAGATCGAAACCCCGGCCTGGGATCGCAGCGCATGCACACCGACGTGGAGCCATCCCGGTCGGCATCGCCCTCTCCGTCAGTGCTGGATGCGCCAGCCGGACTGCGCAGCGCTGCCAGGCGCCCACCGGGCGCCCAAGAGCATGGCTCTCCCGTGCGCAGCCCGTTGCCACAGTCGCTGTTAGGCAAGGCGCAGGCAAGCACCAAGGCGTCTGCCGCAGCATCGGCGTTGCCTCTGCCTGCGGTGGTACGCCATACGGCCTTCGTTCCGCCACACGCCGGCATCCGTGGCGCGTCTGATCCCCTGCAGCGCGCTGCAGGCGCCCAGCGATCCGCGCGTGTGCCCCGAACGACACTGGGGCAATTGCTGGCTCAGGAGCGCCGGGAGGAGGCCGAGCAGGCGCGATTGGCACTGTTCAATGCCGGTGGCGCACTGAAGCGGTTGAAGGACCGCGCGGCCAGGATGCATCCGTCCACGATGGACCAGCGATGGCACGCCATCTTGAATGGAAAGCCCAAACCCATGGAGGGGAAACGCAAAGAGGCGTTCGAGGATCTGATTTGGGCGGACGTCGTGGCGCTTGGCGAGGCTGGCAATATCGAAAACTCACGCGCGATCGACGAGATGATCAACGCGTTGAAAAATGGCACCGCAGGCCCTTCCATCCTGGAGCAAGACCGGCAGATGCTGTTGGAAGTGCTTGAAGGATGGGCCGTCAACTGCCGATACGATGAGCTGAACCTGAAAATCACTCCCTATACGCGGCTGACCTTTACCGACGACCAGGTTCTTGAAAAACCCGAGAAGCTGGGATCGGGAAAGTTCAACACGGTGTTTTCGGTCAAGCTGACGGGGCCGGATGGCGTTCCGATCGACGCCATTTTCAAGCCGCTCCGCACGGACGAGCGTGGATGGGTGGCCATGGAAACCGGTATTCCGCCTGACGATCCACAGATCGCAATGCGCAACGTGGCCACGGTTGCCTATGTGAGAAAGCTCGGCATGCGCGTGGTGGCCGATACCCGCGTCGCGTTGATCGATACCGGACAAGGCCGTCAACTGGGTATGGTGATGGAGCGGGCCCGCGGCAAGTCGGCCGCCGACACTGATCCAAAACTTTTCAGGCAAGCGAACGTATGCGCGGAAGTGACCAAGCTGCAGCTGCTGGATCACCTCACGGGGCAAGGCGATCGCCATGCCGGCAACTATTTCATCAACATCGAACCGGACGGTCGTGCCAAGGTGACGGGGATCGATAACGATCAATGCTTCGGACACAAAATGACGGACCCGGCCGGAATCGAAAGAATCCGGAATGATCCCTCGCGCAAAGGGTTCCGCGGGACGGGGCTGCCTCCGGTGGTGGATACCGAAATGGAGCGATCGATTGGCGCGCTCACTGAAACCGACATCCGTTCGATGCTGGGAGACAAGTTGAGTGAGGCCGAGATCGACGCGGCGGTCCAGCGGCACGAAGGCGTCAAGCAGCATATTGCGCAACTGCGTTCCACCAACCGCGTGATCGATCCGGCCGAGTGGGGCGATGCGGGCGTGCAGCAACTCCTGAACAGCCAAAACAGCTACGTGGGGCGCGAGCGTGACCATGCGCTGTTAATCACCACCTGGTGAGGCATTGATCGCCAACGCATGGCCATCGAATTGCGAGTGGCTCATTGCCAATCGCTCTTCGTTTTTTCGCCTTTCGGCCGCGGGCTTCGCAGCAGCGTGCAGGCCCGTGTTGTTGTTCGGCATAGTCGCTCGGGCCGAACCATTCTGGCGGCAGAAAGAAAGCCATGTTGTCGAATATCGCTTCCCGGCTTGCCCGAGGCCTTATACACAATAAGCCCCGCACCTCCGCCGATGTACCGAAGCCTCCTGAGACGCCTTCGCCCCTCGCTTCGGAAAGTCCTGCGGGACTCCGGCATGCGCCCAAACGGCCCCAAGGATCGTTGGAGCAACTCTCACCCCTTCGCAGCCCGTTGCCCTCCCTGAACAGGCAGCCCAGCATTCGACTGCAAAGTGAGATTCAAGAGTTGTCTTCTGGCGCCAATCCATCGCAAGGGCCGGATGCGGCTCCGCCATCGCAGAAGGTTGGCCGTCCGAGACTGGGCGAACTTTTGAAGCAGGAGCTTCGGCAGGAAAAAATTGATCAAGCCGAAAAGGCCGAGCAAGACCGTCAGCAACGGCGTGCCGCACTGGAGCAACTGGTGCATTCGGCGCTGCCCGACGGGGGGCAGGCCATGAAACGGCTCAAGGAGCGCACAGTCAGAAAGCACCCGAAGACGGCGGCCCAGATATGGCATTCGATCCAGACCGGACTGCCCAAAACCATGAAGGACCAGCGCAGGTCGGCTTTCGAAACGTTGGTGCGCGCTGATCTGCGGGCGCTGGCATCCACTGGCCAGATTGCACCCAGGGCTGCGGTCGACCAATTGACCGAGGCGCTCGGCGAAGGCATCTTCGGCCAAGGCATCCTCAAAAGGGATCGAGCGCTTTTGCTGGAAATATTGGGTGACCTGTCCTTGGAAGGTCTCTACCGGCGGTGGAATCTGGCAATGACAGACGACACCAAGCCTGCCTTTACCGACGCAGACCTTCTGCAAGTGCCTAAACCGTTCGGCGCTGGAGAATTCACCCACGTCTATGAAGTCAAGCTCAAGGAAACCGACGGCGCGGTGCTGAATGCCCTCTTCAAGCCGATTCCGAGGGAGGATTGGTCTTATGCCGGTTGGGCGACCGGCATTCCGAGATATGACCCGCAGACCGTGATGCGCAATCTCGCCACCGTCGATTACGCCAGGAAGCTCGGGTTTCATGTGATTCCGGATACCCGCGTGGCACTGATCGACGTCGATAAAAAACCGTTTGATCCCTCCGTGGGCCTGCTCATGGAGCTGGCCCCGGGCGAGCCGGCCGAGCGCACGCCTGCGAGCGTTTTGGCCCGGGCAGATGTTCGCGCGGAAGTGACCAAGCTCCAGCTGCTCGACCACCTGACGGGGGAGGGGGACCGCCATGGTTTCAATTACTTCATCCATATCGACGCGGACGATCGGCCCACGGTCATGGGCATCGACAACGACCAGTGCTTTGGCGAGAAGTTGACCGATCCCGCCGGTGCCCGATGCGCCGATGACTCGCAGCACAGGTTCTTGCGGGGAGTCGGGCTGCCTCCCGTGGTGGATACCGACATGGAGCGCGCTATTGAGGCGATGACGGAGGACGACATCCATGCCATGCTCGGCAACAAATTGAACACCGCGGAAATTGCCGCCGCGCTTCAGCGGTACCGAGGCTTGAAAGCGCACATCGTTCAGTTGCGGGAGCAGAACTGGGTCATCGATCCGAAAGATTGGGAGACGCCGCAGGTGCAGGCGCTCATGACTCCGCAGAACAGCTATCTGGCACGCGATCTTCAACGAGTGGCAGGCGTTTGAGCCACGGGGCTCTGCGGCGGAAGGTCATGACATTTCGCGTGCCGACCTCGCGCTTCGCTGCAGCGAGTTCGTCCGGGGCCCTTGGCCGGCACACTCATTTGCACCGTTCCCTTTGACGGCAGAGAGAGAGTCGTTTTGCTGGATCACCTGTTTCGGACCGCTCGCAGTTCCGTGCCCAATGCGCCGCGCGTCGAGTCTGGCGGCGTGCCTCCCGCGCGTGCGCCGCATACTCCGGTGGCGCTGAAGGGGCCTGAAGGTCTCATGGGCGCGCCAAAGCGATTGCAGGGCGCTGGTGAGCAGTCTTCCCCCGTGCGCAGTCCGTTGCCACCGTCCGCACTGAACCGCCAACCGGTCATCGGCCGCTCGCAGACGGAGATCCAGCCCCATGTCTCCGACGGCCATACCTCGCCGACGCACGAGACCTCGCCTTCTCAGCCGGTACGACGCCAGACGCTGCGCCAACTGCTGGACGAGGCCCTGCGAGAAGAAAAGGCCGAGAAGGCGGAGCAGGCCCGGCAAGCCAAACAGGCCCGCCGTGCTGCGCTGGCGCAATGGGTGCACTCGGCATTGCCGGATGGCGGTCAGGCCATGAAACGATTGAAGGCGCGCGCGGCCAGAGAGCACCCGGCCACTTTGGCCGACAGGTTGCTTCTGATCCGCCATGGAACCCCCAAGCCGATGGAAGGCCCCCGGAAAACGGCGTTCGAGGCGCTGGTGCGTGACGACCTGTGGGCCATGGCCATGGCTGGTGGGGTCGATCCTTTGGTGGCGGTCGACAAGATGGCCGAGGCTTTGGATGAGGGGATACTCGGCCAAGGCATTTTGAAGAGCGATCTTGAATTGCTGACGCAAGTGCTGGACGACTTGGCCATCGACCGTTTGTACACGCGGCTGAACCTGAAAATGACGGACGACACCATGCCCGCGTTCACCAACGCGCAGGTGCTGGAGGCGCCTGTGGAACTGGGGGAGGGGCGAATCAGCAAGGTTTACGCAGTCAAGCTTGAGGACACCGATGGCTCTGAACTGGATGCCGTTTTCAAGCCGCTGAACTCCGAGGTGCCCGACGTGGAGGAGTGGAGTGCGGCTGCCAGACTGGCGGGCATATCGAGAGAAGATCCGCAGACGGCGATGCGCAACCTCGCAACCGTCGCCTACGCGAAGATGATCGGTTTTCATGTGGTCACCGACACGCGCGTGGCGTTGATCGACATCGGAGATGACCCGTTCAACCCTGCCTTGGGGCTGATCATGGAACGCGCCCGTGGTGAACCGGCTGAAGAGGTCGATGCGGAAGTGTTCAAGGAGGGCTCCGTGTGCGCGGAAGTGACGAAGCTCCAGTTGCTTGACCATCTGACCGGGGAGGCGGATCGCTACGACAAAAACTATTTTGTCGAGCTCGGCTCCGATGGCCGGGCCAAGGTCATGGGCATCGATAACGACACCAGCTTCGGCGCAGCACTGACTGATCCAGCCGGCGCCAAAGCGCCGCGGACCGACCCGAAAGGCGTCGCGATCGATCCGTCGCGCCTGGGGCTCCGCGGTACGGCGCTCCCCCCTGTGGTGGACACGGACATGGAAAGCGCAGTCCTTGCACTCACGGAGGAAGGCATTGTTTCGATCCTGGAAGACAAGCTGAACGATGCCGAGGTCGATGCCGCCATCCAGCGGTACCGAGGCGTCAGGCAGCACATGGTCGAATTGCGCGAGGCGGGGCGCGTCATCGCGCCGCACGAATGGGGCCGATCCGACATCCAGGAACTCTTCACCCCGGAAAACAGCTACCTGGGCCGCGATCGCGAACTTGCCTGGGTTGCCAGCCAACCATAGACATTGAACGACCCACATGAACCTCTCTGCCAACGAAGCCGAACGCGATACCGGCGCGCCCTCAGCCCTGACCCTCTTCGCTGATGAAGGACTGCCGTTTCCTCCCGTACCGGCAGCGCTGGCGAGCGCATTGCAGGTCCAGGGGCGGGCATGGTTCGCCACGCGTCCCGTGGCCTCGTCCCCTTACGATTTCCATTACTTCCTGGATGAAGTCGAAACGCAACCCGATGTGGCGGACTACGCCGTGGTGGGTTTCGACGGCCATGGCACCAACAGCTGGGCGGTGCATTTCTACCTGGTCGGCCAGGGGTTGGCGCTTTTCATCAAGCTTCCCTGGGGTGGGGCCTACCTGGAGCCCGAGCCCGCCCGCGCGCACATCACTGAAATGTTCGACTGGGCCGCTGCCTTGCTGTCGCACCTGCAACGTGCCGAATCGGCCGGCAAGATACCGCCGGGCATGCGGCTGCAGGTGGCGGCGAGCCGGTTTGATCACGCGGGTTGGCGCTGGGTGGCCGCAGGGCAGAACGCGGCCGAGACGCCGTGGAACCCGGCCGGCGGCATGAGAGCGGCCGTGCTTCAGGAGCTTGAGGCGGTGATCGCTGGCCGGGCATTGGCGGGTGGGTCGAATCCGCAGGGGCCGATGACTTAGTCGCTGGGCGCCGCCTTCCTTCGGCTGCCGGGCTGCCATTTCGCCACAGGCTGGATCGCGAGTGCCGTTGGCCGACACACTGCCCGGTGCCGTGCGTTTTGAACGGCGGAGGGAGTTGCCTTGCCAGACAGTCCGTTTCGGGTCACCCGGAGCCAAAACCCCGGCCCGTCGCGCATCGAGCCCGGCACCTTGCCAGCCAGGCCGGTTGCCTCTTCGTCCCGCGCACTGGAGGGGCCCTTGGGACCGGGCCTGGCACCTCGGCGGCATCAGGCCGTGGCAGGGCCGCTTTCGCCTGTGCGCAATTCGGCACCCCGCCCACTGACGGGCCCTTCGCCAGCAAGCACCAGACGATCGCCACCCGGCCTGCACACGCCAGACAGAGCCGGCCGGATGCGGTTGCTCGAATCGGCCCTGCCAAGCGGTGGTGGAACCCTGAAGCTTTTGAAGGAACGCGCGGCCAGGCAGCACCCGGCCACGCTGGCCGAGCGATTGAATGCACAACTCAAAGGCGCACCCGAAGCCTTGGATGTGCACAGCGATGCGGCATTCGCTGCATTGGTGCGCGCGGACGTGATGGCGATTGCCAAGGCCGGCGCGATGGAGCCCTCGTTGGCCGCCGACGCGCTGGGCGCCGCCATAGAGGAGGGCATGCTGGGCCAAGGCATCCTGCCTACGGACCGGCAGGCGCTGCTGGCCGCGCTGGACCAGTTGTCCATCCACCGCCTCTACCAAAAAATCAACCTGAAGGTCACGCCCGAGACGTCGCCCGCCTTCACCAACGTCCAGGTCCTGGAACCACCCAGGGCTTTCAGATCAGGGAGCTTTCACACCGTGTTCGGGGTCCGTCTCGCGAAGCTGGACGGTTCGGTGTTCGATGGCATCTTCAAGCCCCTCAAGGCCACGGAGAAGAACAATCCGACGACCGCAGGCACCGGCATTCCAGAGAGCGATCCGCAGACCGCGATGCGCAACATCGCGACGCTTGCCTATGCCAGAAAACTCGGTATGGACGTGATCGTGGACACGCAAGTGGCGTTGATCGACACCCGGCAAGCCCCTTCGGTTTCCAACCTCCAGTTGGGGTTGGTCATGGAGCGTGCCCCCGGCAAGCCAGCCTTGTACACCGACGTGCAGACGCTGGACCGCGCGGACGTGTGTGCGGAGGTGACCAAGCTCCAACTGCTCGACCACCTCACGGGGCAAACCGACCGCTACCATGAAAACTATTTCATCGATATCGGGCCGGACGGGCGGGTCAAGGTCACAGGGATCGACAACGACCAGTGCTTTGGCCAAAAGCTCACCGATCCCGCTGATATCCGGCCCCGGGCGGATGGCACCGCCCAAGCCCGGTTCCGGGGTGTGGGGCTGCCTCCAGTCGTGGATACCGACATGGAGCGTTCGATCCAGGCGCTCACGGAGGGCGATATCCGTTCGATGCTCGAAGACAAGTTGAACGAGGCTGAAATCAGCGCGGCGATACAGCGCCACCAGGGCGTCAAGGCGCACATTGCCCAGCTGCGCGAGATCGGCCGGGTGATCGACCCCGGACATTGGGGAGAGCCCGGCGTGAAGGAGCTGCTGACCGAGCACAACAGCTACATCGGGCGCGAGCGCCAGTGGGTGCCGTTCTATGCCGCGGGCCTGCAAAGCAGCTGGTGAGAGTTGTCGTGCAGGACGTGGGCTGGCGCCGGCGTAGCGGCCCGCTTCGCCCCCCGTGCTGGGGCTTCGCAACCCGGCGGCCTTCAGCGCGGGCTCATCCGCACACTTCCGGGTGCCATCCTGTGATTTGGGGTGGCAGAGAGAGTCGCCTTGCCAGAAAGCCCGTTCCGTATCAACCGGGGTTCCAACCCCGGTGCGCCGCGCGTCGACCTCGACGCCGTGCCCTCCACACCCGCTTCGCCTTCCCGCGGTGCGCTGCAGGGGCCTGTCGGGTTGGTGAGCGGCGCGCCTGCGCGGCCTTCGGGGCTGGCCGGGCAGCTTTCGCCCTTGCGCACTGCGTTACCCAAGGCCCCGGCTGAAAAACCGCCTTCAGCCGCTGCCTCGCCCGGCGCGGCGTCGCCTTCCCTGACGCCTTTTGTCACGGCGCCGTCCTCGCCCGCCCTCCATTCGAGGCATTCCAGCAGCGAGATCCAGCCAGAGCCAGCCACCGGCCCCGTGCCGCGTTCGACCTTGGGTGCGCTGTTCGAGCAGGCGCGCCTGCAAGAAAAAACCGAACGCAACCAGCTCTTGCATTCGTCCTTGCCCCATGGGGGCGCAGCGATGAAGCGGCTGAAGGACCGGGCGGCCCGAAAAAACCCGAACACGATGGCCGAAAAATGGCGCGCGCGCCTGAACGGATCGCCAAAACCCATGGAAGGCCAGCGCAGAGCGGCGTTCGTGGCCCTGGTGCGTGCCGATGCGATGGCGGTGGCCAGGGTCGGTCAGCTCGATGCCCGTTTGGCCGTGGACCGGATGCGCGGGGCGGTCGAGGATGGGGTTTGGGGCCAGGACGTCTTGAAGGAAGACCGAGCATTGCTGCTGGATGTCCTGGGCCAGTTGGCGGACCCGGCCGATCATCTCTACCGGCAGCTGAATCTGAAGATCACGCCCGACACCCAGCTGGCCTACACGGACACCAAGGTGCTGGAAAAGCCCACGCCTCTCACGTCGGGCAGCTTCGCTTCCGTCTTCGCGCTCAAGGTCGAGAACGCCGATGGCGTTGCGCAAGACAGTGTTTTCAAGCCGCTGAAGGCAACGGAAGAGGGCTGGGTGGGCAAGTGGTCCGGCATCCCCATGGACGATCCGCAAGTGGCAATCCGCAACATCGCGACCCTGTCCTGCGCGAAGAAGCTCGGCCTCGATGTGATCGCGGACACCCGGTTGGCACTGCTCGACACCGGACGGGGCCCATTGGACCCCGATCTCGGCCTGCTCATGGAGCGCGCACCCGGCAAGCAGGCGCGCAACGCCGATGCCGACTGGTTCAAAAATCCGGTGGTCTTCGCGGAGGTCACCAAGCTGCAGTTGCTGGACCACCTGACGGGCCAGGTCGATCGCCATGACAACAACTACTTCATCGACGTCGGACCGAACGGGGACGTCAAGGTCACGGGCATCGACAACGATCAGTGCTTCGGCAAGGACCTGCTCAGTCCGTCCGATATCCGGCCGATCGGTGGCCTGCCGTTCCATGGCACTGCGCTGCCCCCCGTGATCGATACCGGGATGGCGAGAATGCTGGATGTCCTTGGGGACGATGAACTGCACGCGATGCTGGACAACCAACTGAGCGACGACGAGGTCGATGCCACGGTCTCTCGCCTGCACGGCCTCAGGCTGCATGTCGAGCACCTGAAGAGTCAGGGCCTGGTCATCGAGCCTGCCCAATGGGCTGATCCGGCGATGCAGGCGCACTTCACCGCGCAAAACAGCTACATCGGCCGCGAGCGCACCAAGCACCAGGTCTTCTAGCCCTCCACCTGGCGCACCGGTTTGGCGCCCGATGCTAAACGCCGCCCCTGGTTCAGAGGTCGGCCGGCAACGGTCCCGCATTCAGCAGCCGGGGCGTGGCCGCGCCATGGAACAGCCGGGCGGGCACGTCGCCCACCAGGGTGCGCGCATCGCCCCGCACCCGCACGCCCGTGCCTTCGGGCAGGCCCAGCACCGGGGTGCCGGGGTTGAGCGCGCAGAACTCCTGCAGGCGCTCCTGCCGCGTCTCGCCGCGGTGGCCGGGCGGATGGGCCTCTGTGTAGTGCGCGTTGATCTGCCACGGCACCAGGCCCATCGCGTCCAGCCCGCCGGGATCGGTGATGGGCATGTCATTGGTGGTGCGGATGGTGGGGCAGGCGATGTTGGAGCCCGCGCTCCATCCCAGGTACGACGCATCGCTCGAGCGCACGCGCTCGGCCATGGCCGTCAGCAGGCCCTGGCGGCGCAGGTGGCCGAGCAGCGCGAAAGTGTTGCCGCCTCCCACCACGATGCGGCGCGCACCCTGCACGGCGGCCAGCGGATCGGCCGCCTGGTGCACCGACCGCACGTTCAGGCCCAGCGGCCGCAGGGCCTGCGCCACCAGCGCCTCGTAGTCGTCCCAGCCGCGCGTGACGCCGGCGAACGGAATGAAGAGTGCCTCGCCGGTATCCGCGCCGCCGGGGCCGGAGGGCAGCGCGGCCCAGTCGCGGACCCAGTCCAGCGCATGGGTGAGATAGCCTGCGTCGCTGCTGGAGTTGCTCAGGAGCAGAAGATTCATGGGGGGTGTTCCGATGGGGTCCAGGGTGTGCGGGGTGGTGGGAGACGAGGGAGCCAGCCAGTGACCTGGGCAGGATAGTGCTATTGAATTTATAGCTATATGCCCTAGAAGATATTGTGCTGGAGGCCTATTTTGTCATGATCCCGTGCCCCGCTGGCGCAGCACCACGGTGATCTGGCCGTTGGTCTCGATGGTGGCCCGCTCCACCTCGTGCAGGTGCAGGCTGCCCCCGGCGCGCAGCGCGGCGGCGAGGTCCTCGGTGGAGATCAGTTCCTTGCGCATCAGCGCGGCGTTCACCTGGCCGCGCTGCACCAGCACCTCCGGCTTGCCGTCCACCAGGTGCGCCAGGGGCGGGAAGTGGAAGGTCAGCTGGGCCAGCAGCACATGGCAGGCGATGAGGGTCAGGGCCGAGATGAGCCCGCCCACCAGGGAGTTGTCGCCCGCGTTCATCGAGTTCTGCACCGCGTTCGACAGGACCAGCAGCAGCACCAAGTCGAACGGCGCGGTCTGCCCGGTCTGGCGCTTGCCGGTCAGGCGCAGGAAGACCAGCAGGAAGAGGTACACGATCACCCCGCGAACGATGAATTCCCACCACGGCACGCTCATTGCCAACATGGCCATTCTCCAGTTGCGCCCGACATGGGCGGGGTGCAGTGTGCCATCTGCAAGAATGCGCCCCTCGGGCCCGGGCCGGGCCGCTTTCTTGCTTTCCGTTTTTGCAGCAAAGGACCGCCATGCAGCGTCGCACCTTCCACCACCGCGCAGGCGCCGGGGCCCTGGCCCTGGGGCTGCTGGCCGCCCGCGGCCAAGCGCTGGCGTTGTCGCTGGGCGACCTGTCCGGTGCCGATGCCGCCAGCGGCGTGAAAGCCGCGCTGGCGCAGGGCGCGCAGGCCGCCGTGTCCCTGCTCGGGCGGCCCGACGGCTTTCTGGGCAACCCGCAGGTGCGCATCGCGCTGCCGGGGCGCCTGGAAAAAGCCGCGGAGCTGATGCGCCGCTTCGGCCAGGGTCGCCGCATCGACGAACTGGTGACCTCCATGAACCGTGCGGCCGAGCAGGCCGTTCCCTTGGGCCGCGACCTGCTGGTGGGCGCGGTGCAGACGATGACCGTGACCGATGCCAAGGGCATCCTGGCCGGTGGCGAAACCTCGGTGACCGAGTTCTTCGCGCGCAGGACCCGGGCGCCACTGGGCGAGCGCTTCCTGCCCGTGGTGAACCGCGCCATCGAGCAGGTGGGGCTCACGCAGCAGTACAACGCCTTCGCCAGCAAGGCTGCGGGGTTCGGCCTGATCCGGCAGGAAGATGCCAACCTGTCGCAGTACGTCACGGGCAAGACCCTGGACGGCCTGTACCTCATGATCGGCGAGGAGGAAAAGAAGATCCGCCAGGACCCGGTCGGCTCGGGCAGCGCCATCCTGCGCAAGGTGTTCGGGGCGTTGAAATGACGCAATCCCAGCCGGTGAGCCCGGCCACCCCACGACCGCCCGCCCCGCCCGAGGGCCTTGCCGCGTGCCCCTGCGGCCGTTCCTCCGGCCCCTCGCCGCAGCACCGGCCCTTGCCCTATGCCGACTGCTGCGGCCGCTACATCGACCACTTCGACACCACCCCCGCACCCGATGCGGAAAGCCTCATGCGCTCGCGCTACACCGCCTTCGTGCGCGAGCAGGCGCCCTACCTGCTGGCCACCTGGGAGGCCGCGCACCGGCCCGCGCAGGTGGCGTTCGATCCGGGCGTGCGCTGGCTGGGCCTGCAAGTGCGTGCGCACCGCCACCTGGATGGCGAGCGCGCCGAGGTCGAGTTCGTCGCCCGCCAGCGCATGCCCGGCGGCCGTGCCCACCGCCTGCATGAACTGAGCCGCTTCGTGCGGCAGGACGGGCGCTGGTTCTACGTGGACGGCGACCTCCGCTAGGCGCTGCCGCATGCCCGATCCCTCCGGCGGCGCGGTGACGCCCGTTTCCGCATCCGTATCCGCAGTCCCCGATGTGCTGGGCCCGCCGGCATCCCGGGCCGGCGGGATCCAGGAGGCCGGCGGGCAGGCGCTGGACCTGGCCGTGCGCCGCCGGCTGCTGCAGTCGCTGGCCTCGCGAGGCTCCTCGGAGATCGCCGCGGTGGTCATCCCCGGCGTGCTGGTGGGGTTCTACGGCCGCTTCGCGCCGCCCGGTCCGCTGATCGTCTGGTGGGTGCTCTTCGGGGTCGTGGCCCTGGGGTTGCTGCGGCTGCGCCGCGGCCTGCAGCGCGACGCCGCGCTGCCCGATGCGGTGGCCGTGCCCAAATGGGAGCGCATCTTCCAGTGGCTGTCCCTGGGGACGGGGCTGATGTGGACGCTGCCTGTCTTTCTCACGATGTCCGCGGCCCCGCTCGAATTCCGGCTCTTCCTGTACATGGTGCTGTGCGCGGTCATCGCGTCGGCCACGACGTTCCTCGCCCCGGTGCCGGTCATCTTCTGGCGCTATTTCGCGGCCAGCTACCTGCCGCCCACGCTGGCGATCTACTGGTACTTCCCGCAGCGCTGGCACTACCTGCTGCCGCTGATGCTGCTGTACGGCGCCGTGCTGTGCCGCCATGCCTGGGGATCGCGCCGCTTCGTGGTGCAGCAGGTGGAGATGGAGCGCCAGCGCGCGCGGCTGGCAGAGCAGTACCGCGCCGCCAAGGAGGCCGCCGAGCGCGCGCTGGAGGAAAA
>NZ_BAAJYS010000075.1:0-15589 GCF_057543315.1 Acidovorax sp. KPB24-07 | reverse complement strand
CGCCTGGCGCCTGGAACGCGATCGCCTGCTGCTGTCCGCCGATGCGCAGGCGGCCGTGCGCGAAGCCGAGGCCGGCACGCTGGCGCGCCTGCGCTGAAAAAGCGGCCAGCGCGCCTGGCGGCAGGGACACCACCTGCCTGCCGGGGGGTGGCGGCTGCGGGGTGTCGCTCAACTGTCATGGCCCCGCCATGGCCGGCGCCTAAAGTCAGTGGCTTTGTTTGACCTTGATGAAAGCCCCTGGCATGCACCCCAAGAAATCCTGGATCGCCGCGCTCTGCCTCGCCACGCTGGCGCTCACCGCCTGCGGCGGCAACGACGACGCGCCGCCCGCCCAGCCGCAGGTCATCGCCCACCGCGGCGCCAGCGGCTACCTGCCCGAGCACACGCTGGCCGGCTATGAACTGGCCATCCGCATGGGCGCCGACTTCATCGAGCCCGACCTGCAGATCACCAAGGACGGCGCCCTCGTCGCCATCCACGACGACACGCTCAACCGCACCACCAACGTGGCCACGCTGTTCGCGCAGCGCAACGGCGGCTACAAGGTGGCCGACTTCACCCTCGCGGAAATCCGCACCCTGACCGTGGTGCCCACCGGCACCGGCAAGACCAGCTACCCGGGTTTTGCGCCCAGCGCCGCCAACCCCTTCCAGGTGCCCACCTTCCAGGAGGTGGTGGACTTCGCCAAGAAGCAATCCACCGCCGTGGGCCGCGAAGTGGGCCTGTACCCCGAGGCCAAACAGGCCGACCCGGTGATGGAAGACGGCATCCTCAAAACGCTGAAGGACAACGGCTACAACGCCGACAGCAAGGTCTACATCCAGTCGTTCAGCGACGCCACGCTGCGCAGCCTGCGCACCAAGCAGACCGCGCAGAACAGCAAGATGCCCCTCATCCTGCTGGGAGTGGCCGCCAAGGCCGCCGACGGCACGCCACGCATGGGCGTGATCTCCGGCAGCACCGTCACGCAGCTCACGTTCAAGGAAGTGGCCGGCTTCACCGAAGGCATCGGCGTGGTCATCAACACCGCCGCGTACCCGATCACCAAGGACTACATCGACCAGGCCCACGCCGCCGGCCTCAAGGTGCACGGCTGGACCTTCGCCCAGGCCAACGCCGCCACGGCCGCCACCGAGTTCCGCAGCTACCTGGACATGGGCATGGACGGCATGTTCGCCAACTACCCGGACCTGGCGGTGGCGGCGCGCAATGCGTTCGTGAACAAGTAAGCCAGCCGGCTGGTCGCCTTTTGGCAGGCGGCCGCCGGCAGCGCGCCGGCCGGTGGCCTGCCGGCGCGTGGCACCCGCCCTGGGTGCCGAAGACCGGCTCGCCCGTGTGGCGGATCCCGCACGGGCAGCAGCCCTTGTGCAAGTATTTGCTAAGTGCTGCCTGCGAGATCAGCGCGACACGCCTGGTCCATCGCATTTTTTGGCCTCTCTCTTCCCACTCGGCGTCGTATTTGGGTTGCTATTAAATCAATAGCTATACGCCCTAGAGAAATATGCGCTGGAGGCCATTTTTCCTCAGAGTTCCATTCACGCGATGGCGCCTTACCCGAACGCCATCCCGGGGTTTCCGTCAGTTAGAAATCAGCCACTCCCGCTATAAGCTGCAACAGACAGATACATAAATCGGGAGGGCTGGGGGGATGGAATGGCAACCTTGATACCGGCGCTGGGCGCCTGCGCGGCCCGCATGACCTCGGGCGAGCGCCGCCTGGCCGAGCGGCTGGAGCAGAAGCTGGAGGACGACTACCTGCTCTGGTGGGACGTGCCCATCGGCCCCAAGCAGACGCGGCCCGACTTCGTGGTGCTGCACCCCCGCCGCGGCGCGCTCATCCTGGAAGTGAAGGACTGGCGCCTGGACACCATCCGCAACGCCACGCGCGAACGCTTCGAGATCGCGCCCGAGGGCCAGCTCAAAGTCGTCATGAGCCCGCTGCAGCAGGCGCGCCACTGCGCGATCCAGGTCGTCAATGCGCTGGAGCGCGACCCGCAACTGGTGCAGGGCGAAGGCCCCTACCAAGGCAAGCTCGCCTTCCCCTGGGGCCACGGCGTGGTCTTCACCCATATCACCCGCAAGCAATTCGAGGGCGCGGGCCTGGGCGAGGCGATTCCGTCCCACCTGGCCATCTGCAAGGACGAGATGTTCGAAGACGTGGACGCCGAGGCCTTCCAGCAGCGCCTGTGGGCCATGTACCCGCACACCTTCGGCCGCAAGAGCGCCATCACCCTGCCGCAGCTCGACCGCGTTCGGTGGATCCTGTTCCCCGAAGTGCGCGTGCCCCAGCAGCAAAGCCTGTTCGGGCAGGGCACGGGCGGAGAGGGGGGCGACAGCGACGACGATGAAGACGCCCGCCTGCCCGGCATCATGCGGGTGATGGACCTGCAGCAGGAGCAGCTCGCCCGCAGCCTGGGCGACGGCCACCGCGTCATCCACGGCGTGGCCGGCTCCGGCAAGACCATGATCCTCGGCTACCGCGCCGAACACCTGGCGCAGACGCAGACGGCGGGCGCCAAGCCCATCCTCATCCTCTGCTACAACGAGCCGCTGGGCGTGAAACTGGCGGCCACCTTCCAGGCCAAGGGACTGCAAGACCGCGTGCACGTGCGCCACTTCCACAAATGGTGCCGCGACCAACTGGTGACCTACCACCTGCTGCCCGAGGGCACGCAGCGCTGGCCCGTGGACAAGCTGATGGCCGAGTACGTGCAGCGCGTCATCCACGGCGTGGACGCGGGCCACATTCCCGCCGGCCAGTACCACGCCATCCTCATCGACGAGGGCCACGACTTCGCGCCCGAATGGCTCAAGCTCGTCACGCAGATGGTAGACCCGGCCACCAACAGCCTGCTGCTGCTGTACGACGACGCGCAGAGCATCTACGACCGCGCCGACAAGAAGAGCTTCAGCCTGAAAAGCGTCGGCATCCAGGCCCAGGGCCGCACCACCATCCTGAAGATCAACTACCGCAACACGCGGCAGATCCTGCAACTGGCCCACCGCATGGCTGGCGGCCTGCTTCAGCCCGAAGACGCCGTGGGCGGGGAAGACGGCATCCCGCTGCTGCAACCCATTAGCTGCGGGCGAGAGGGGCCGGAGCCCATCGTGATCGACCTGCCCACGCTGCCGGAGCGCGCGGCACGGGTGGCGGAGCTGCTGGCGGACCAGCATGCGCAGGGGCATGCGTGGGGCGATATGGCGGTGCTGTGCCGGCATTACAGCGAGATGGAGGAATGCTCGGCGGCGTTGGTGCGAAAAGGGCTGCCGCACCGGATGCGCAAGAGGTCAGGGGATTACCGGCCGGAGGAGGACACGATCAAGGTGATGACCATGCATGCGAGTAAGGGGTTGGAGTGGGCGGTAGTGGCGGTGGTTGCTGAGGACGAACGTCGGAAAGCCAACACAGCGAAAGCCTCCCCGGAGTTGGACGCACGTTTGGTTTACGTTGCGAGCACAAGAGCGACCCACCGATTGGTCATTGGGGCGGGGTAGAAATAAGCACCGAATATCGCGGGCAAAATCAGACGTTGCCTGCCAGTTGTGAATCTGCCGCTCACTCAAAAAACCTATGCTTCAAGGGATTCAATCTAACTTTGACATGCTGCGCTCTTACGAAGAGCAGCTTTGGCGGTTGGGCGCATTGGCGGAGCGGTACTTCGCGGAGGATCCCAACACTAGCCTGCTGAAGCTCAGGCAATTCTCAGAAACTCTGGCACAGTCTCTGGCGGCCAGAGTCGGTTTTTTGACGAACCCCGCCGAAACCCAATACGAACTCATACGGCGCTTGCAGAACGAGGGCGCCTTGCCGAGAGAGGTAAAGCAGGTCTTCGATCAAATCCGCATCAATGGCAATGCCGCAAACCACGCCCTGGCCGGGAACCATGCGGGAGCGTTGTCCACACTCAAGCTTTGCTGGCAACTGGCGCTGTGGTTCCATCGCACCTTCAAAAATGCCAACCATCGATCTGGCCCCTTTGTTCCACCTCAACCACCCAGCAACGAAACAGCGGACCTGCAAGCCGAGCTGGCACGGCTGCAGCAGGCGGTAGCAAGCTACCAAGCTCAAAATGAGCAGACGGGTGCAGAGCTTGCGCAGACGAGAACCCAGCTATCGTCGTTGAGTGAAGAGCGTGCCGTTTGGGAGCAGTTGGCCACAGAGGCTGATGCGGCCAAAGCCCGCTTGGCAGACCAACTTTCTGCCCTGCAAGCCGCCGCTGTTGCAGCCCCGGCAACGCAATACGCTTCCTTGTTGCAGTCCGCCAACGCAGCTGCCACCAAAGTCCAGCTGGACGAAGCAGAAACCCGCCGCATCATCGACGCCCAGTTGCGGCAGGCCGGCTGGGAGGCAGACAGTGAAAGCTTGCGTTACAGCAAAGGGGCACGCCCAGTGCGCGGCCGCAACATTGCCATCGCCGAGTGGCCCTGTGATGGCTGTTCCGCCGACTATGTGATTTTTCAAGGGCTCACGCCGATGGCCGTGGTCGAGGCCAAGCGAAAGAACATTGACGTATCAGGCGCCCTGCAACAAGCCAAACGCTACAGCCGCACATTCACCGCTGGCGCAGAGGTTCATCTGCATGATTGCAACTGGGGCGCGCAGTCTGAATACCGCATCCCGTTCGTCTTCTCTGCCAATGGGCGCCCTTACTTGCGGCAGTTGTCTACCAAGAGCGGCATCTGGTTCTGCGACTTACGCCACCCCGAAAACCGCAGTCAGGCGCTGGATGGCTGGTACAGCCCTGATGGACTCAAACATCTGCTCGCTGCGGATGAGGTCAAAGCACACCAGCAACTGGACAACACCGAGTTCAACTTCGGCTTTCCACTGCGCCCCTACCAACAAAAGGCCATCCGTGCCACCGAGGCACGCATAGGCCAGGGCCAGCGCGACATTTTGTTGGCCATGGCAACAGGCACTGGCAAAACCAAAACCTGTATTGCCTTGATTTACCGCTTGCTCAAAGCGCAGCGCTTCAAACGCATCTTGTTTCTGGTGGATCGGTCGGCGTTGGGCGAACAAGCGGCCAACTCCTTCAAGGACACCCGCATGGAGCGGCTGCAAACCTTTGCCGAAGCCTTCGGCATCAAAGAGTTGGACGCACAGGCGCCAGACGACGACACCGCTGTTCACATTGCCACCGTGCAGGGCATGATGCGGCGCGTGCTGTTCGCTGCCGATGGCGTAGCCCCACCCACGGTGGACCAATACGATTGCGTGGTGATCGACGAATGCCACCGCGGCTACACGCTGGACCGCGAACTGTCAGACACCGAACTCAGCTTTCGGGGCTTTGACGACTACATCTCCAAGTACCGCCGGGTGCTCGACTACTTCGATGCCGTCAAGATCGGCCTGACCGCAACCCCGGCCCTGCACACCACCGAAATATTTGGCGCCCCTGTGTTCACCTACAGCTACCGCGAAGCTGTGGTGGATGGCTACCTAGTGGACTACGAGCCACCCATTCAGATCCACACCGATCTCTCAAAAGGGGGCATGCATTGGAAGGTGGGGGAGGAGGTCAAGATCTACGACGCGCGGCGCAATCAGATCGATCTTTTCAAGGCACCCGATGCCATAGCCCTCAACGTCGAAGACTTCAACCGCAAGGTCATCACCCGCTCCTTCAATGAAGTGGTGTGCAATTACCTGGCCCAAGAGATCGACCCCACGGGCAAGCGCAAAACCCTCATCTTCTGCGTCAACACCGATCACGCCGATTTGGTGGTGGACGTGCTCAAATCCGCTTTTGAAGCCCAGTACGGCAGCGTGGAGGACGATGCCGTCATCAAAATCACCGGCAATGCCGACAAGCCGCTGGAGCTGATTCGCCGCTTTAAAAACGAGCGCCTGCCCAATGTGGCCGTGACCGTGGACTTGCTCACCACCGGTGTGGACGTGCCGGAAATCTGCAACCTCGTCTTCCTGCGCCAAGTCAACAGCCGCATCTTGTTCGATCAGATGCTGGGCCGGGCGACTCGCCTGTGCGACTTTGACGGCGACCCTAAAGACAGCTTTCGCGTGTTTGACGCCGTGCGCATTTTTGAAGCCATTGGCAACATGACCGCCATGCGCCCCGTGGTGGTCAACCCCAGCATCCGCTTTGCGCAGCTGGAGCAAGAAATGGTGGCCGTGCAAGACACCGCCGCACGGGAGCTAGTGCGCCAGCAGTTCCTGGCCAAGCTGCAAGTCAAGAAACGCCATCTCGACGCCCAAGCTACGCAAGACTTTGAAACCAAGGCCGGCATGACGCCCGAAGCCTTCATCCAAAAGCTGCGCACCCTGTCGGTGGACGAAATCGCCAACTGGTTTATTCAAAACCCTCGATTGGGCGAAATACTCGACCGCAAGCGCGATGGTGGCGGACAGCCCCTGTTTATCTCCGACCACCCCGACGCGTTGGCTGGCATCGAGCGTGGCTACGGCGCCGCCAGCAAGCCTGAAGATTATTTGAAAGCGTTCAAAGACTTCATCACCAGCCACGGCAACGAGTTGCCTGCACTCATCACCGTGCTCACCCGCCCGCGCGACCTCACGCGCAAGCAGCTTAAGGAGCTCGTGCTGGCGCTGGACCAGGCTGGCTTTACCGAAACCCGCCTGGCCACCGCCTGGCGCGAGCTCAGCAACCAGGACATTGCCGCCCGCATCATTGGCTTCATCCGCCAGGCTGCCATGGGCGACGCCCTGCTGCCCTATGCTGAGCGCGTAGACCATGCGCTGCAAGACCTGCTGGCGAAACCGCTGGCCGGCAAACCTTGGACGCAGCCCCAGCGGGATTGGCTCAAACGCATAGCCGCGCAAACCAAAGCCAATATGCTGGTAGACCGCGAAGCCCTGGACGACCCAGACCTTATATTCAAGCGCGACGGCGGGGGCTTTGCCCGCCTGGACAAACTCTTCAACGGCCAGCTCCAGCCCGTGTTGGAAGCCTTTAACGACGCACTGTGGGCCGACGACCAAAAGTCCGCCTGACCGCGTTTCCCGCATCCCCCTACATGACTGCAATCAACCCTGCGGCGTCAGACATCGTCGCCAAGCTCTGGAACCTGTGCAACCTGCTGCGCGACGACGGAGTGACCTACCACCAGTATGTGAGCGAGCTCACCTACCTGCTCTTCTTGCGCATGATGCAAGAGACCGGCCAAGAAGGCACTTTGGTCATCGACAAAGCGCCCAGGAAGGGTGAGAAAAGAGTGAGAATGGACGGCACTCGATGGGCCGACCTGATGGCGGCTTCGGCTCCAGACCGGCTGGACATGTACAAAGAGCTGCTGCTGGATTACGGCCTGCACGGCAGTGGCAGCGTGCAGCAGATTTACGCCAACGCCAGCACCTTCATCACCAAGCCCGCCACCTTGTCCAAGCTGGTGGTAGAGATCGACAAGCTCGACTGGTACAGCGTGCAGCGCGACGACCTGGGCGACTTGTACGAAGGCCTGCTGGAGCGCAACGCCAGCGAAAAGAAAAGCGGCGCAGGCCAATACTTCACGCCCCGCGACCTGATCGACAGCATCGTGGCCGTGATGCAGCCCACGCTGGATGATGTGATCCAGGATCCCGCCTCGGGCACCGGTGGCTTCCTGATTGCCGCCAACAACTACCTGCGCACCAAGTATCCGCCAGACGAACGCACTGAAGTGCAACAGCGCAAATACCGCCACAGCACCTTTTACGGCATGGAGCTGGTGCAAGACACCCATCGCCTGGCACTCATGAACATGTTGCTGCACGGCATTGAAGGCGGCATACAGTTTGGCGACACCCTGGGAGAAGAAGGCACCCGCCTGCCGCAGGCCACGCTCAACCTTAGCAACCCACCGTTTGGCACCAAAAAAGGCGGCGGCCTGCCCACCCGCACCGACTTCACCTACCCCACCACCAACAAGCAGTTCTGCTTTTTGCAGCACATCTACCGCAACCTGGCCCCCGGAGGCCGCGCTGCCGTGGTGCTGCCCGACAACGTGCTGTTTGAAAGCAATGTGGGCGCGGACATACGCCGCGACCTGATGGACAAGTGCAACCTGCACACTGTCCTAAGGCTGCCCACCGGCATCTTCTACGCACAGGGCGTGAAGACCAACGTGCTGTTCTTCACCCGTGGCAAAACCGATAAGGGCAACACCAAAGAAGTGTGGGTGTACGACATGCGCGCCAACATGCCCCAGTTTGGCAAGCGCACTCCCTTCACCCGCGAGTATTTCCGTACCAAGCTCGATGCCCCGGCCAGTGTGCCGCACGACAAGTTTGAAGACGTATTCGGCAACGACCCCTGCGGTGGTCCCGCAGCCCTGGCCCAGCGCGTGGACACGGGCGAGGCAGGCCGCTGGCGCAAGTTCACCCGCGAGCAAATCAAGGCCCGTGGCGACAACCTGGACATCAGCTGGCTCAAAGACGACAACGCCGAAACCGCAGACGCCCAGCGCGACGAACCCGCGCTGGTGGCGCGCATGGTGATGCGCGAGCTGAACGGTGCCATGGCCGACCTGCGCAGCCTGCTGGAAGAATTGGGCGAAGACCCGGACGTCGCGCTGGAAGACCTGCTGGTCGACGACGCCACGGCCGATGAGGCCCAGCCATGAGCCAACTGGTTACCGCAGCGGCAGAAGATGGTCTGCCAACCAACCTGCACGCCGAACTGCGCACCCTGATCGCCAGCAGCCGCCAGCGCCTGGCCGGTGCGGTGAATGCCGAACTGACCCGCCTGTACTGGGCGGTGGGCCGACGCTTGGCCACCGAAGTGCTGGGCGGCGAACGTGCCCAGTACGGTAGCCAGCTGCTGGAGCAACTTGGCCAACAGCTCTCGCAAGAATTTGGCAGGGGTTTTGAAGCCCGCAACTTGCGCCGCATGGTCAAGTTTGCGCAGGCTTTCCCCAGCGTAGAGATTGTGTCGACACTGTCGACAAAATTGAGCTGGAGCCACATGGTGGCTATCGTGGCTCTCAAAGCGCCCGAGGCGCAGCAGTTCTACGCCCACCACGCCGCGCAAGACGGCTGGAGCGTGCGCGAGCTGGCCCAGCAGATAGACCGCAAAGCATTCGAGCGCAGTGCCATTGCCCATGCCAACGCCGGTGCCCCTGCTACTGGCGCGCTGGTGCCGGCACAGGCGCAGACGGTGGGCACCGTTTTCAAAGACCCGTACTTTTTGGACTTTCTGGGCCTGCGCCAGGGCCATGACGAGGCCGACCTGGAAGCCGCCATCCTGCGCCAGCTCGAAGCCTTCATCCTGGAGCTGGGCCGGGGCTTTGCGTTTGTGGAGCGGCAAAAGCGCATGGTCATCGACGGGGAAGACTTTTACCTCGACCTGCTCTTCTACCACCGCCGCCTGCGCCGCCTGGTGGCCATCGAGCTGAAGCTGGGCCGCTTCAAAGCCGCGCACAAAGGCCAGATGGAGCTGTATCTGAAGTGGCTAGATAAGCACGAGCGCCAAGCGGGTGAAGAGGCACCCATCGGCCTCATCCTGTGCGCCGAATCCAGCCGCGAACAGGTGGAGCTGCTGCAAATGCACAAAGACGGCATCACCGTGGCCGAGTACTGGACCGAGCTGCCACCCAAGGCCGAGCTGGAACAGCACCTGCACCAAGCCCTACTGGAAGCGCGCGAGCGGTTGGCGCGGCGCGGGGTGTTGCTGGGAGGGGACGAGGATGAGTGAGTTACCAGAAGGTTGGGTCCCCACCCAATTGGGCCAGTTATTGAAAAGCATCGTAGGGGGCGGTACACCCAGCAAAGCGAACCCTGCGTACTTTCAAGGGTCGATTCCGTTCATGACGGTGAAGGACTTGCATGCGCGTTTTGTGGCTGACACGCAAGACCACATTTCTGATGCAGCGCTGGAGGACAGCGCGAGCAACTTGGTTCCAGCAGACACCCTGATCGTTGCAACGCGCATGTCGCTGGGCAAGATCACGCGTCCGCTGGTGCCTACAGCCATCAATCAAGATTTGAAAGCTCTTTTCTTGCATGAAGGCGTTGACAAGACCTATGTGGAATACCTTTGGCGAGCCAATGAAGCGCGCATTCAAGGAATGGGCACAGGTACGACGGTTAAGGGCATCCGGCTGGAAGATATTCGTGGTCTTGATGTGCCATTGGCACCCACGGCCGAGCAAACCCGCATCGCCAACCAACTCGACACGCTGCTCACCCGCATCCAGTCCTGCAACGACCGCTTCGACGCCATCCCCGCGTTGCTCAAGCGGTTTAGGCAGGCGGTTTTGGATGCTGCAACAGCAGGCGAATTGACAGAGGACTGGCGCCAGGACAACGTCGGTGATGTTGTCCCAGAGAACGTCGTGGCTGCGCGTTTAGCTGTTGCTGGCCCGCGCCTGACAAAGGCAGCTACTGAATTTTTCTCGAATCATCAGCCCGCAAAGCCTCTCAATGGGGAGCTTCCAGAGACTTGGTTACTTACCCATGTTGGCATGGTGGGGGCGGTGAGCAATGGCAGTACGCCATCACGTCAAGAACCATCGTATTGGGGCGGTGAAATCCCATGGGTCAGCTCAGGGGAAGTCGCTAACGGCGTGATCCGTCGCACACGCGAGCAAATTACAGAACAGGGTTTCAACAACTCATCCGTTCGCCTTTTACCTAAAGGCACGGTGTTGATGGCGATGATCGGCGAAGGTAAGACACGCGGCCAGTCTGCGATCTTGGATATTGCCGCTTGCATCAATCAAAACATCGCAGGGGTGGTGCCCGTTGCTGGCGTCTTGGATTCCAAATATCTTTGGTTTTGGTTTCGCCGGGAGTACGAAAACACTCGGACAAAGGGTAACGGTTCAGGGCCTAAAGCGTTGAATTGCGAGCGCGTCCGTGAACTCGAAATCAACCTTCCACCGCTGCCTGAGCAAATCGAAATCGTGCGCCGCATAGAAGCACTATTTGCCTTTGCTGACAGCGTCGAAGCCCGCGCCACTGTCGCGCGAACCCGAGCCCAACGCTTGAGCCCTCTGGTGCTGTCCAAAGCCTTTCGCGGCGAACTGGTGCAACAAGACCCGCAAGACGAGCCCGCGAGTGTGCTGCTGCAGCGCCTTGCCGCGACCCAGCCCGCCAAAGCAAAAGCATCGCGTGGGCGGCCACGCACCAAGACACAAGAGCTATTTGCCACGCCCGAAGGGGTCCAGCCCGATGTGGTTGGCTTGCCCGATGGTGTGTGGGCAGCGCCTGAAGCGATGGATGAGCATGCAGTAACGGCCATGCTGGTGGCAGTGCTCAAGTCCTGGGGCGGCCCCATGCCGCAGATGCAGGCTCGCCTTGCCGCCGTGCTGTGCTTGCAGCCCCGGCAGATGACCGCAGTGCTCCCTGCGGAGCAAGCCGCGCAATGGCAGCGGCTGGTGGGCCCAACTGCCGACCCTCTGCCCGCTCAGGTGGCGTGCTTACAGCCCGCTATCGATGGTGCTTGGCGCAAAGCCCTGCTGGGCATGCGGGCGCGTGGCGACTTGGTGGAAGAAGGCTCTGGGCCGCAGGCCACCTGGGCTTTAGGGCTTGGCGCGGGCCAGATTGAAACGGCAGGTTGGCCACAGGGCCGTGCGGGCTGGGTGGTGGCGTACCTGCGGACCCATGGTGCCGAGGCCATCTTGCCGTTGCTGGAGACATCGACTGTGGAGTTTGTGCATGCAAGAGCAGCCTGAACTGTTTGAACGCCCTGCCTTGTGGGTAACGCCTCCGGCGGGTGCCAAGCAGCCTGCACTGTGGGTGCGGCGGCTCACCATCTGGAAAGAGCCGCACGTGCCGGTGCGGACGGTGGAGCTTCGGCCAGGGCTGAACTTTGTGTGGTCGCCCGACCCGGCGGACTTTGGTGGCCGCAACGATGCGGGCGCGTTGGGGCACGGTGCGGGCAAGACGCTGTTTTGCCGTCTGCTGCGTTATTGCCTGGGCGAAGACCAGTTTGCGCCTGAGGACCAGCGGCTGAGCATCAGCACCGAGTTTTTAAACGGTTGGGTTTCGGCAGAGGTGGTGCTGAACGGCACCCCTTGGGGCGTGTTGCGACCCCTGGGCGTGGGGCGCGGGCATTTTGCGGTGGCGAATGTTTTGCCGGAGCAACTGTTTGACCGGCAGAACGAGCCGACCGGGATGGAACCCCTGCTGAACGCCATTGAGACCCAAGTCCTCACGTCGCAAGTAGCCGCCTTGATACCAGTGGAGCAGCCACACGACGCTTGGCGCGTGGCCTTGGCATGGCTCACGCGAGACCAGGAGTGCCGGTTTGACGATGTACTGAAATGGCGTGCGGCGGAATCGGCGTCGGAATCGCCCACCCGATCCATGTCGCGCAGCCGTCGGCAAGAGGCTTTGCGTGGCTTGATTGCCGCCATTTCCCCCGAAGAAATTGAGTTGCAGCAGGCGATTGCATCCAAAACCGAAGCCCACAAGGCCAAGACTTTGGAGGCGGGGCGCAGGCAGTGGGCTTGCGAACGCCTGCGCCTGGAGATCATCCGCAATCTGGACTTGGTACCCACCGATGTGCCCGAAGGGCGTCTGTGCATTGGCGTGCTTCGCCAGGCCGCCAGCCAGAAGCTGGCGCAGGCATCCAAGGTGAGCCCGGGGGTGGATGTCTCTAACCTGGGTGAGTTGCGGCAACGCTGGCGCGACAGCGAGCAGCGGGTGAGCGAGCTAGAGAAACAGTTGGCCGTGCTGGAAGCCAGCTTGCCCATTCGCGAAGCGCTGCTCACGCAATACCAGTCAGAGCTACCCGCCAGCTCGGCGAGGGTGCGGGGAGCGGAAGTCCCTGCCTGCCAAATCTGTGAAGTGCCCATTGACCGTGTGTTGGCCCAAGGGTGCAAGCTCTCGCACAAGCTACCCGACTTTGACGGCCTGCGGGCGCGTCACGACGCATTGGTGAAGCAGATCGATGAGGCGAAGAAAACCATCGGGGATGTCCGTGTCGAGATCACGTTGCTCAAGCAGCAGCTACCACCGGCACGCTCCGCACGGGATGCCTTGCGGCAAGCACTGAACAAAGCTGAAAAACTCAATGAAGGCCGTTCCACCAGTTGGTTCAAGGTGACCCGGAGCCTTGACGACATCAAGCGTCTGGCGCGCGATTGGGACGACTGGGACCAAGCTATCTCTGCCGCTGCAAAGCTGGTGACGCAGATGGAGGACAACCGGGACCGCATGGGTGCGTTTCGTGAGCGGCAGGGGCTGGTTCTTGATCGGCTATCGAACTACTTCGATGCGGTGATTCGGACAGTGGTGGGGCCTATGGCGTCAGGGCGCGTGACGCTGGACGGCAATGGCATGAAGCTAGCGGTTCAACTGGGGGGCGATCGGTCTACCGCCGCCATCAATTCGCTGAAGGTGATTGCTTTCGACATTGCTGTGATGTGCATGAGCATGGAAGGCACCACCCATTTGCCTGCTTTCCTTGTGCACGACAGCCCCCGCGAGGCTGATTTGGGGCAGAGCGTTTATCACCGTATTTTCAGCACGGTCGCAACGCTGGAAGCCCAAGAAAACTCCGCTTTCCAATACATCGTCACGACCACGACGCAGCCACCGGCGCAGTTCCAGAAACAGCCCTGGCTGCGCCTTGAGCTGCGTGGTTCACCATCCACTGAACGCTTGTTGCGTTGCGATTTGCCATGAGCGACATCAAACTCTTCCGCCTCACCAGCGGCACCGCCACCGAGCTGCAAGGCAGCGCCTCTGATCTGGAAAAGCCTCTGCAAACGCTGATCGAAGCCAATCTGCAACCTTTGCTCAACATCCGCTTCATCGCCAGCGAGCATTCCACAGGCAAGACGCACGGCGGGCGGATCGATTCGCTGGGCCTGGATGAAAACAATTGCCCCGTGATCCTGGAATACAAGCGGTCGGTGGGCGAGAACGTCATCAACCAGGGCCTGTTCTACCTGGACTGGCTGCTGGACCACAAGGCCGAGTTCAAGCTGCTGGTGCTGGACAAGTTGGGTGCCGCTGCCGCCGATGCCATTGACTGGAGCGCGCCGCGCGTGGTGTGCATTGCGGCGGACTTCACCAAGTACGACGGCCACGCGGTGCAGCAGATTGGCCGCAACATCGAGCTGATTCGCTACCGGCAGTTCGGGGGTGACTTGCTCTTGTTGGAGTCGGTGAATGCAGGCAGTGATGCGGGCAGCAAAGCGACAGCAGTCAAGTTGCCAAAAGCGCCCGTGAGCAAGCCGGGAGCGGCCTCAGTTTTCGTGCCGTTGGTGTCTGATTCCCTTGGTGTGAAGGGCACTGGCCCAGATAAATCGGTTGCCGAAGTGTTGGCCAAGATGGCTGCGCCTGTGCAGTTACTGCTTGCATCGTTGGACGGCTACATGCTTTCGCTGGGCGACGATGTACAGCGCAAAGAGCTGCGCTTGTATGTGGCCTTCAAACGGCTGAAAAACTTCGCCACCGTGGTCCCGCACCGGAAAAGTTGCCTTTTGCTGTACTTGCATTTGGACCCTGGCACAGCCGTGCCAGCATTGGCGAACGCGCGGGATGTGACGAACATCGGTCATTGGGGAACTGGCAATTTGGAGCTTACGCTGAGCACGCAAGCCGATTTGGAGGCGGCCAAGCCGTTCATCATGGCCGCTTATGAAGGGCGGGGCGCGATCTCCAGTTGAGGGGCGCTTCCTGGAGATCAGTTTGGCTGAAATGAAATTTTCCGACGCGAGACGGGTGCGTCTTATTCGCCGCACATTGTGCGGTGAATCAAGGGGCTAATCGCCGCAAAGCTTGGGATGCTGGCTGAACGCAATTGCTCGCCTCCAGAGTCGCATTGCTATAGATGGGCTCGGAAATTTATCGAAGAACCACAGCATCTTCGGGCCTTTGCCAAGCCAAAAAAGCAGCCTTCCCACCCCGCGCTCACACCCGCACCGACGCCCCCGTCGCATAAAACTGCCCACCCGCCACGTAATGCAGCGTGCGCAGTCCTTCCGGCGCTTCGTCAAAGTGCCAGTGCCCTTCCCGAAACACCCGCTCATCTGCCCACGCGGCCACCACCTCGGCGATGAACAGGTCATACGCCTGCTGGTTGTGCGGCTCCGGCACCACGCGGCACACCAGCCAAGCCGCGCAGCCCTGCACCAGGGGTGTGGCGTGGCCGGGCGCGTGGAACAACTCCACGCCGTAGTGCTGCAGCTTGTCGGGCCGCGCCTTGGCGCTGTCGGTGCCCACGCCCACGGTGAGCGCGGCCATGGCCTGGGTGGGCAGCTGCAGCGCGAACTGGCCGCTGGCTTCCACCAGCTCGCGCGTGCGCGTGGCCTTGTCGATCACCACGGTGACCTTGGGCGGGCTGAAGTCCAGCGCGCAGGCCCATGCGGCGGCCATCACGTTGTCGGTGCCGGAGTGGTGGGCGGAGACGAGCACGGTGGGGCCGTGGTTGAGCAGGCGGTAGGCCTTGTCGAGCGGGACGGGGGTGAAGTGGGTGGGTGGCATGGCGGGAGGGGCGGCAGGGTGGATGGGGATGAGGTGAGATGGGACTGGGTTGGAGGCAGCGGCTGGCGTGGGGTTGCAAGGTAATGCTCTGTTTTTGATGAGCAATATGCCCTAGTGCCAATTGTGCTGGTGGCCATTTTTGATGCTTGGTTTATCAGCGCGGACCCGGAGGGTCTTCCCCCCACCGGCCCG
>NZ_BAAJYS010000074.1:0-16171 GCF_057543315.1 Acidovorax sp. KPB24-07 | reverse complement strand
GTGATCTCCGGGCACGGTGCGGTGGTGATCGCCTGGGGGCCGACGCCGGGGTGGATCTTTTTCTGGAACCGCTTTTGCTGACCGACCCACGAGGCAGCGGATTGCCAGGCACTGGTGCCGACCGAGGTGATGGCGCCGGCGTGCGCGATGTGCCAAAGGCTTGGCGCGGCGGAAGTGGCGGGGGCCGTGGAAGGGGTGGGCATGTCGAAGCGATTCAATTCAGGGAGAGGGCCGGAGACGAAGAGGCCGCTCGTGGCGCGCGGGCGTGGGCCGTGACATGGACCAGGCCGAGCCGCTCCAGCGCGGGCGCCACGATCACGGCGCGCCACAGCAGCGAGGCGCGCTGCGTTGCGGTGTCCACCAGCAGCGTGTCCCAACGCAGTTCCTGCGGCGGGAGCAGGGTGCCGCCGGCGGTCTCTGCCTGCACGGTCAGCGCGAGCGGGGGCCACGTGAAATACAACGGGCCCCCTTCCGACATGCCGTGCAGGACCAGGGCATGGCCCGGGCGGGGGCTTTCGCGCAGCTGCAGCGCATTGGGTGCGGCGTTGTGGTGGCGCGGGTCGAAGTCCTCGGGCAGGTCGGGCGCGCGGGTCGATTGCCAGGTGTCGCCGAAGGTGCCCTGCAGGTCGCGGCGTGGAATGTGGTGGGGGGGCACGTGGCCGAGGGCGATGGGTTCGAGGGGGTCGTCCCAGGCGGTGATGGCCCGGTCCAGCGGTTCGATCCACGGCAGCGGCGCGCCCCGGGCAGCGGCCGCGCTGCGGTACCAGCCCATGCCTTCCGGGTTGGGCTCGAAGGCGTTCACATGGCCCGTCTGCGGGTCTTTCTCCTGCCCGCCGAAGGCGAAGGGGCGCAGCAGCGGAATGCGCGACGCGGTGGCCTCGCCAGAGGCGCGCAGCCTGCCGATGGCCCCCAGTTCCGGCAGCCAGGTGCGTGGCGCGAACGCGCGCAGTTCGATCAGGCGCCGCGATCCGCCATCGGTCAGGTAGTCCACCGCGGCGTCGATGCTTGGCAAGGGCCGGCCTTGCGATGCGACCGCCCAACCGTTCACGATGCAATCGAAGCGGGGCTTGGGCGGCACGTACTCGGATTCCAGGCAGGTCCAGAGTTCATGCGCGCGGGGTGCGATGGCGGCGGCCTGGGCGGCGTCCAGGGGCAGGCTGCCGAGTGTCTGGCGCACACCCTCGCGAAAGATGGCGGCCTGGTCCTGCGCCGCCGCGAGCCGGGGCGGCAGGCCCGGGGCGGCCGCCAGTTGCCACGTGCCCTTGACGATCACCAGGGCCGCGCTGCGCCGCTCCGCATCCTGGTGCGGAAAGACCTGAGCGCGGAACGGCGTGTGGTTGAGGACCGGGCACGTCATGGCGCGGGCGGATCGGCTTGCAGGCTGTCCATGAGCTGCACGGTTTCCACCGCGGCCATCTGCCGTGCGGCAAGGTCTTCGTGGGACAGCGGAAACGGGCGGTGGGTCACCGCCGCATGCTCCACGTAGAGCCAGCTTCGCAGCGCATGGCCGACGTCGAAGGTTGGTGCGAGGCGATGGGTCTGCGTGATCGGCCCGCCCGAACGAATGCGGATGGCATCGAGCGCCCAGAGGCGGTCCTTGAGCGCGGCGTCCGTCCAGCGGGTGATGTGGGCCGGCTCCAGCCCCGTGCAGCCGTTGGCCGCGAACACCTGGCAGGCGAGGACGCGCAAGGCGCGCTGGCGCTCGCGGGCCGTGCCTTGGGTGTTCGTCAGCTCGCCCGGCACCTGCCCGAACACCAGCCGCAGCAGGTCGCGTTCGCCGGGCTCCACGGGCCGGTCTTGCCGCTCGATGAAATCGAGCACCGGCAGCAGCCCTTCGATGCGCCCCGCGAGGGCGGCGACCCGCAGCGCGGTGTCGTTGGGCACCCGAAGCCCTTGCAGGACGGCGCCCAGGGCCGTTTCGGGTTCGCGCGCGGCCCATAGCGCCAACGCTGCGTCGGCCGCGGCGGCCCAGCCCACGGGGTGCGATCGCTCGGTGGGGCCGTCTGCGGCGGTGATGCGGTCGATGTAGTGGCGCAGTTCCGGCTGCAGCCGGTGGCCGCCCATGGTGCCCAGCGCCTGCAGCGCGGTGATCTGCCGGGCGAGGTCCTGACCCTGCAGCACGGCCTTCCATTGTTCTTCGGCCCGTGGGGGCACCTGCCCCATGCGCGCGCAGGCCAGCAGGCACGCATCCGGGTCCGCGCCGCGCACCGCTGCCGCATGCACCCCGGCGATGTGCTCCGGCAGGGCGAGCCGCCCCGCCAGCTCCACGCCGCAGGCCAGCAGGTGCGCGTCCTCCGATGCCAGCAGGTCGCCGCAGGTCGTCGGAGCAGCATAGAACCACAGCGCGTACCGAACGGACACGGGTTGGGACGCGAGCAGGCGGGCGATCCCCTCCAGACGCACGGACGCATCGGGTTCGTACCGCTCCGCGAGCGCGATGCGCACGAAGGCCGCCCCCGCGATTTCCTCGGGGCGGGTCTGCGCCTGCGCCTCCACGCTGGCCACTTCGTCCAGGCACGCCGGCCCGTAGTAGCGGCAGACGTCCATCAGCGCGTCCAGCCTCTGATCGACGGCCTTGAGGGCCCGGACGGTGTGGGCCTGGCGCAGAAGCCCCGCCCGGCGCCCATAGGCGCGCACGGCGATGCCCATCTGCCGGGCCAGCATGCCGGGCAGTGGAGGGGGCGCGGAAGGGCGAAGGCGAGTGATCATGGGCCAGGCGAAGAAAAGCAAGCAGGCAGCGGCACCGTCGGAAACTCCATCGGAACCGGAAAGGGCGGCCAGGGCATCCCGCAGCGGACGCAGGCGCGATGCATCGCGGCGACCCGGGTCAGTTCAACTCGATGGAGCCGCCTTCGATGCGATGGGTTTCGACGGCGGCCGAGGTGATCTGGTGACCCCGGGTCTCGACCGAGCCGTCCTGGGAAAACTGCATGCGCGCATCGGCGCAGCGCAGCAGCACGCGGCTCACCGCACTCACGTCCAGGTGGGTCACTTCGAGCGACAGCGCGCCGGTGGCCCGGTCGAACTGCCAGGGCGGTGTGGCCGGCGCGCCGGGGCAGGGCCAGGCGGCAACGATCAGCGAGGGCAGGGGCCCGCCGCCCGATGCCGGTGCTTCCTGCCCGGAACCCAGCGCGGCCAGCACGAACTGGCCTTCGATCACGCCGGGCACTTGAGAGGCCAGTTCCGCGCGGTATTCGCGGCCCTGGCAGCGAAGGACCACGGTTCCATCCGCATCCTGGCGCAGGACCTGGGCGGGCTGGAGCGACCACGCGGTGGCGGGATCGGCGGCGGGGCCGTCCACAGGCAGGGTGCTTCGGAGCATGCGGGAATCAGTTTTCATGGATGCCTCCGGAAAGCGTGGTGACGTCGCTTGCGCCGATGAGGCGGATGCTGTTGCCGTTCACGGTGATGGTGCCGTCGGCCTGGAGGATGAGCGAGCTGGAGCCCACCTTCAGGGTAATCGTTTCGGCATCCATGGTGATGCTGGAGCCGGCTCCCCCGCCGCCTTCGCCACCGCCCGAGGGCGCGGTCACGTTCTTGGCCATGCCGCCGCCGCCGGCATCTCCGCCGCCCCCGCCGCCGCCTCCCACGTTGAGGCTGTACTTGGTGCCCACCACCGTGCTCTGGTTGGTGCCGACCTTGACGTCCTGGTCGCTGCCCACGGTGGTGCTCTGGTTCTTGCCCACGATGGTGGCCATGATGGCGCCCACGTTGAGGTTGTAGACCACGCCCACGTTTTCCATGCGGCCGACGCCCACGTTCTGCATCGAGGCGATTCCGATGGTCTCGGTCTTGAACTTGCCGACCTTGATCGACCAGTTGCTGCCGATCTTGTCCTTCTCGTTCCTGCCGATGGTCTTGGTGCGGTTCTTGCCGATGCTCACCGTCTCGTCGATGCCCACGTCCTCGCGACGGTTGTCGCCGATGCTGATCTTCTCGTCGTGATCCACGCGCTCCGTGCGGTTGTTGTGCACGGTGATCTTTTCATCGCGGTCCACCGTCTCGGTGCGGTCGCGGTGGATGACGTTGGTCTCGTCCCGGTCGATGGTCTTGCGCCGGTCGTTGCCGACCCACTTGTCCTCGTCGTTCTCGACTTCGGTGAGCTGGTCCTTCTGCGCATGCAGCCACAGCTGCTCGGCGCCGGCCTTGTCTTCGAAGCGCAGCGCATTCGCGTCGCCGGCGCCATTCTTCAGGCCCGGGCCGAAGGCGCCGCCCTTGCTCGATTTGGTCTTGATGCCCGACTGTGTCGCGTTGCCGGGCAGGCCCCAGGGGGGCATGTTGTCGGCGTTGTAGACGCAGCCCAGGATGATGGGGTAGTCCGGGTCGCCGTTCAGGAAGTCGACGATCACCTCCATGCCGATGCGCGGAATGAACACGTTGCCGAACTGCGGCCCCGCCCAGGTGGAGGACACGCGCACCCAGCAGCTGGAGTTCTCATCCATCGCCCCGATGCGGTCCCAGTGGAACTGCACCTTCACCCGGCCGTACTGGTCGGTCCAGATCTCCTCGCCCGGCGGGCCTACCACCACGGCCGTCTGCGGGCCCGTGGTGCGAGGGCGGGGCGTGGCGACGACGGGGCGGTAGGGCATGGCGGTGGGGTGCACCTCCATCGAAAAGCGCTGGATCGAGCCGCCCTGGGTCTGGCCCACGCCGTTCAGGCCCTGGCTGGCCTGGGCGTTTTCCTCCAGGTAGTACTCCACCGACACTACCAGGTACTGCTGGTTCTGGTCTTCGCGCGGGTAGTTGTCCAGCACGATGGTGTAGCCGGGGGCGATGCTGCGCTTGTTCAACTTCGCGTGGGCGCGGTGGTGGCCGGCCAGGCCGGTTTCCATCTGCAGCCGGGTGTAGGTTTCCCCATCGGAAAACTCGGTGTAGCCCCCGGGCCACTCGTACCTCTCGTAGCTGTCGTGGGCATGCCCTGGCGGGGACTGGCGCATGTCGGACAGATCGGCGCGCGGCTTCTTGAAGTCGTAGTCGTCCAGGTAGGCCCGGCCGGGCTGCACCTGCTGGCCCATGTGCCAGGAAAAGATGTGTTCCCGGTCGGCCAGGGCGGTCTTGCCCGGTGGGTGGAAGGGAATCACGTGGCCGCCCGGCAGCGGGCTGTGCGAGCCCATCACGTCGTCGGCGAACACCAGCGTGTGGCTGCCGGGCTGGTGTTCGAAATACCAGTAAATGCCTTCGGATTCGCACAGCCGCGCGATGAAGGCGAAATCGGTCTCGTGGTATTGCACGGTATAGGGCCGCACGCGATAAGCCCGGGAGAGCTTTTTCTGCATCGGCTGGCCGTATTTCTGCAGCACGCTCTCCACGATATCCGGGACGGTCATTTCCTGGAAGATCCTGAAATCGCTGCGCCGCGTGGCCAGCCACAGCCAGGGGCGCAGCACCATGCGGTAGGCGTAATTGGCCGAGGTGTCCTGGCCCTGCATGCCAAAGCCCGTGGCAATACCGTCCAGGTAACGCCGGCCCAGGCCTTCTGTTTCCACCACGACCGTGGCAGCGAGGCCCAGCAAGGCTTTGGGGTCGATGCCCTTGTTCTTGGAGATCAGGTCGATCTCGAATTCAAACAACCCGGACAGCGCCTCGCTTCCTTTCAATTGCCTGAATTGCAACGCCTCTCCCAAAGGCGTTTGAATTGTTACGCGGCGATTAGTCATGCGAGAAATTGTTTCTTAGCTTTGAATCGGGTCCGCATTATGCTGGCGAGGCCTGCCCATCGGCACCGCGCGTTTGTGCGGCGCAACAGCCTCAATTGCATCCAGATGTTCGTGGGGTTATCTGCCACTGCGTCCGTTGTGGTTTCAGCGGGGTTGTGGTGGACTGCGAAGTGATCCGGCAACCGTGGCCGGACGCTATGCAACCAGATAAAAAAGGGAATCCATGGGAGATGCAGTTTTCGGCCCGCAGCGGCCATGCTCGGTGGAGCTTGACGGCGACAGCATTCTGTTCGGCTTCGATCCCGCGTCCACGACCTGGCGGCACGCGCAAACGCCGGCGCAGCGCATTTTGGCCAGGCGCCCGCACTGGGTGATCGACGACCGCACGGCGGCCGGCCTCCAGGCGTACGACCTGGTGCGGGGCTACGAGGCGCCTTTCGACAGTGCGCCGCCCGAGCTTTTCCCCCGCGGGCCGCAGGGCCCGTTCGATACCGAGCCGCACCCGTCGCGCATCGTGGTCCTGCAGGTGGGGGTGAACGACCACGCACGCCCCGGCTTCGACATCGAGGCGTTCGAGGACGATTACCGCGGCCTCATCGGCTTCGTGCATTCGTTGGGACATGCCGCCGTGGTCACCGGGATCACCCCGGTCTCCGACAAGATCTTCGGCCCCGCGGCGCTCGCCACCATGCAGGCGATCAATGCGGCCATCCGCCGGGTGGCGGCCGACACGCGCACGGTGCATGCGCACTGGGATTCGATGCCGTTTTCGGTGGACAGGGACACGACCGACGGCATCCACCCCACGCAGGCCGCCTCGAACCGCCTGGCCGACCGCCTGACGGTGGCGCTGGAGCGCACCTTCCGGCTGGGCGCATAGCGCAAGCGGCCATGGCCTGCAAGGGCGTGGGCAGGGCTGCGGGGTCCGCCGTTGCCAGGGCAGCACAAACCCGCGGGCTGGTGAATTCCCTGCCCGGCGGGTGCCGAGACGGTGATACAAAAACACCAGCGGGCTGGAAGGCCGGCCTGCACACCCCCTTCAAGAAAAGGTCGTCCGCATGCCCGCACTCGCCGCTTTCCTCCAGGAGGTCAAGCTGCCCACCATGCCCGAGGTGGCCCACAGCCTGATCCAGACCCTGCACGACGACGATATCCCCTTCGAGAAGGTGCGCACCGCCATCTCCAAGGACCCTTCGCTCACCGCCAAGCTGGTCCGCATGGCCAACAGCGCGCGGTTCGGGCTGCCGCGCCAGGTCTCCTCGCTCGACGACGCCATCAACATGGTGGGGCTCAACCAGGTGCGCACGCTGGCCCTGGCGGCGTGCATGACGGGCTCGTTCGCCGACGCGCCGGGCGTGGACCGGCAGGAGTTCTGGAAGGAAAGCATGGCCTGCGCCGGCTACGCGCAGTGGCTGGCAAGGGCGCTGGGCACCGATGTGCAGCAATCGTGGCTCACGGGCTTCATGGTGCGGCTGGGCGAGCTGATCATCGCCCAGAAGGCGCCGAGCGAGATCGTGGAGATCGAACGCCTGCCGCACCTGCCCGGCGGCCGCTGGCAGCGCGAGCAAAGCCTGCTGGGCTTCACCGAAGGGCAGATCACGGCCGAGCTGGCGCGGCAGTGGAAATTCCCCGACGAGGTGGTGCGTGCGCTGGAGACGGCCTCCGACCCGCTGGCCAGCCCCTCGTTCTGCCGCCTGGGCGCCATCGTGCACGTGGCCACGCTGCTGGCGGAGATCGCCGTCGGCCCCAAGGCGAGCGTGGCGGAGACGATCGGCGCGTTGCCGGACGAACTGCTGCAGGCGCTGCAGCTCGATCCCGGCTGGCTCGCCGACCACCTTCCGGATCCGGCCGTGTTCACCGACACGTCGGCGCTGTAAACCGATCCATCCATCCATCCGCCCGTCAGCGGCGCCCACGGAGACGCCAATGAAAAGGCCGGCGAAAGCCGGCCTGACAGGGTGGGGCGCAAGGCCCCATGGAGCCTCCCGCCTCAGCGGTGGCCGCTCGTGTCCATGCGTTCGGTCTTCGCGTCCAGCAGCACCTCGGGCTCCTGCGCGTCCACCCAGTTCGGGTCGTTCAGGCGCTGCTTGAGCTTGTTCTCGTCGAGGTCGCCGGTCCACTTGGCGACCACGATGGTGGCCACGCCGTTGCCCACCAGGTTGGTGAGCGCGCGCGCCTCGGACATGAAGCGGTCGATGCCCAGGATGAGCGCCAGGCCCGCCACCGGCACGTGGCCCACCGCTGACAGCGAGGCCGCCAGCACGATGAAGCCGCTGCCCGTGATCCCGGCCGCGCCCTTGGAGGTGAGCAGCAGCACCAGCAGCAGCGTGATCTGGTGCGTGATGTCCAGCGGCGTGTTGGTGGCCTGCGCAATGAACACGGCGGCCATGGTCAGGTAGATGGAGGTGCCGTCCAGGTTGAACGAGTAGCCGGTGGGAATCACCAGGCCCACGGTGGTCTTCTTGGCGCCCAGGTTCTCCATCTTTTCCATCATGCGCGGCAGCACGGATTCGCTGGAGGACGTGCCCAGCACGATCAGCAGCTCTTCCTTGATGTACTTGATGAACTTCCAGATCGAGAAGCCGTGGAAGCGCGCAATGGCGCCCAGCACGATGAAGATGAACAGCAGGCAGGTCAGGTAGAACGAGCCCATCAGCTTGCCCAGCGACAGCAGCGAGCCCACGCCGTACTTGCCGATGGTGAACGACATCGCACCGAAGGCACCGATGGGCGCCACCTTCATGATGTAGCCGACGATGGTGAACAGCACGTGCGAGGTCTTCTCGATGAAGTCGAACACCAGCGTGCCGCGGCCGCCGAAGCGGTGCAGGGCGAAGCCGAACATCACGGCGATCAGCAGCACCTGCAGGATCTCGCCCTTGGCGAACGCATCGACCACCGTGGTGGGGATGATGTTCATCAGGAAGTCGGTGGTGGTGCCCATCTTGCCGGGCGCGGTGTAGGCGGCGATCGACTTGGTGTCGATGGTGGAGGCATCCACGTTCATGCCGGCGCCGGGCTGCAGCACGTTGACCACGATCAGGCCGATGATCAGCGCGACCGTGCTCACGATCTCGAAATACAGCAGGGCCAGGCCGCCGGTGCGGCCGACCTTCTTCATGTCTTCCATGCCCGCGATGCCGATCACCACCGTGCAGAAGATGATGGGCGCGATGATCATCTTGATCAGCTTGATGAAGCCATCGCCCAGCGGCTTCATCTGCTCGCCCAGTGCGGGGTAGAAGTGCCCCAGCAGCACGCCGACGACGACGGCGAAGAGCACCTGGATGTACAGCGAGCGGTAAAGGGGTCTCTTGGGGGGGAGCGTGCGTGTCTCTTGCATAGGTCTGCGCGTACCGTCGCCAGCAGCGCTCATTTTGGAGGTGCGTGAATGTATGCCTGTGCCATGGCCTGCGCGATTGTGGAAATCCACATGGTGGGAAATACGTACACGCCGCGCGCGCCGGGGTGGTGGGAGGCTGCGCGCACCCTGCCAGCGTGGCGGAATGCGCCGGTTTTCGGGGGGCGATCCGGTTCATGCCGGCCGCGCGGGCGGGTCGCCGGATCGCCGAGATGTCAGCCAGGTGACAGACTTTGCGGCCGGTGGAGCGTGCGCCGGCCGCAGCCCTCAACGGGCCGGACAGGCGAGAAACGCCGGCAGCCGCTCCGCCTGTCCGGCATAGGCGGCCAGGACAGGGTGATCGGCGGCCAGGACGGTATCGGCGACCATGCTCTGCATGAAATCCCACGCCACGGCGATGGTGACGCCCGCATCGGTGATGGCCTGCTCGGGCGCCGGCAGGGGGGCATGGGCCATTTCGGCCTCGAGCTGCCCGCAGGCCGCCAGCAACTGGCCGCTCACGCGGTCGATCCAGGGGGCATGCTGCTTTTCCGCAGGACGCAGGTTTTGTTCGTACACCCGCTGTACGGCTTTCTCGCAGGCGGCCAGCGCCAGGCCGGTGAGGCGCAGATCGCGCAGCAGCGCGGGCCCGCCGAGCGGCTGCAGGCGGTGGCGCGACAGGGTGCCGGCCCACTGCAGGATCAGCCCCGAATCCATCAGCACCGTGCCGTCGTCGGCCACCAGCGTCGGGGCCTTCACCACCGGGTTGATGCGGCCGAAGGCCTCGAAGGTGCTGAACACCGAGAGGGGCAGGTGCTCGAAGGGCAGTTCCAGCAGCCGCAGCGACACGGCGACACGGCGCACATAGGGGGAGTCCAGCATTCCAACCAGCTGCATGGGAAGGGTTCCTTGAGAAAAGGGGCCAAAGAAAGCCAGGGCGCGGTCCGCCAGGACGCCGGTGGCACGGCCTTGCACGATAGGCGCGCGGCCCCTGCCGATGAAGGGCGGGGCATCGGAAATGCCGGCTCCAAACCGATGGATGATCGGAACCTCCCTTCCCGAACCCGCAACCCCCGGAGCGCTGGCATGACCCTCGACAAGAAAGACTGGCTGATCCTGGAAGCCCTGCAGACCGATGCCCGCCAGAGCCTGGCCGCGCTGGGCAAGCGCATCGGCCTGTCCCAGCCCGCCATGAGCGAGCGGGTGCGCAAGCTCGAGGACGCGGGCGTGATCGAGGGCTATGGGGCGCGGGTCAACCTGCGCGCCATCGGCGTGCGGCTGCAGGCCATCATCCGCGTGCAGACCGACCATGCCGGCATCGCGCCCTATGTGAAGCTCTTCGAGTCCATGCCCGAGGTCCTCGAAGCCGATCGCGTGACGGGCGAGGATTGCTTCATCGTGCGCTGCGCCATCGCCGAGCCCGAAGACCTGCAGTCCGTGGTCGATGCACTGGCCCAGCACGGCGCGGTGACCACGTCGCTGGTGCTGTCGAGCCCCGTGCGCAAGACCACCACGGTGCACGCCCTGCGGTCCCCGCGGCGCTGAGCGGGCCAGCCGGGCCGGCCCCGCGGCATCGGGGCCGTGTACGCCACTTGGCGTATTGGCGGCCCGGGGGGCAGTCTCCAGAATCCATTCCATCGACCGGACAAAGGCGCCCTGCGGGGGCCCCGGGCGAGCGGTTTGAACCCCATTCATCGGAGCTGCACCATGCAACGTCGTTACTCTCTCAAGGCCCTCGCGGCCATCGCCACGCTGGCCGGCCTGTCGGCGCTGCCGGCCCATGCCGCCGACACCATCAAGGTGGGCGTGCTGCACAGCCTGTCGGGCACCATGCCATCTCGGAGACGGTGCTGAAGGACACCGTGCTCATGGCCATCGACGAGATCAACGCCAAGGGCGGCGTGCTCGGCAAGAAGCTCGAGCCCGTGGTGGTGGACCCGGCCTCCAACTGGCCCCTGTTCGCCGAGAAGACCAAGCAGCTGCTGGGGCAGGACAAGGTCTCGGTCATCTTCGGCTGCTGGACCTCGGTGAGCCGCAAGTCCGTGCTGCCCGTGGTCGAGGAAATGAACGGCCTGCTGTTCTACCCCGTGCAGTACGAAGGCGAAGAGCTGTCCAAGAACGTGTTCTACACCGGCGCGGCGCCCAACCAGCAGGCCATTCCCGCGGTGGACTATTTGATGAGCAAGGACGGCGGCGGCGCCAAGCGCTGGGTGCTGCTGGGCACCGACTACGTGTACCCCCGCACCACCAACAAGATCCTGCGCGCCTACCTGAAGTCCAAGGGCGTGAAGGACAGCGACATCGACGAAAAGTACACGCCCTTCGGCCATGCCGACTACCAGACCATCGTGGCCGACATCAAGAAGTTCAGCCAGGGTGGCAAGACGGCGGTGGTCTCCACCATCAACGGCGACTCCAACGTGCCGTTCTACAAGGAACTGGGCAACGCGGGCCTCAAGGCCAAGGACGTGCCGGTGGTGGCCTTCTCGGTGGGTGAGGAAGAACTGCGCGGCGTGGACACCAAGCCGCTCGTGGGCCACCTGGCGGCATGGAACTACTTCATGTCTATCAAGAACCCCACCAACACCGCCTTCATCAAGCAGTGGAGCGACTACGCCCGCGCCAAGAAGATCCCCGGCCACATGGACAAGCCGCTCACCAACGACCCGATGGAGGCCACCTACATCGGCATCCACATGTGGAAGCAGGCGGTGGAGAAGGCCAAGAGCACCGATGTGGACAAGGTCATCGCCGCCATGGCCGGCCAGACCTTCCAGGCGCCCAGCGGCATCGTGAGCAAGATGGACGAGAAGAACCACCACCTGCACAAGAGCGTGTTCATCGGCGAGATCAAGGCCGACGGCCAGTTCAACGTGGTGTGGAAGACGCCCGGCCCGGTCAAGGCCAAGCCCTGGAGCCCGTACATCGAAGGCAACGACAAGAAGAAGGACGAGCCCGACGGAAAGTCGAAGTGAAATCGAAGTGACACCCCCCTGAGGCGCTGCGCGCCTTCACCCCCTCTCTCGCTGCGCGGGAGGGGGGGACGACGCCAGCGGCCCGGCAGAGCCGGTTCCGCGGCGTCTGCTGGCTTGGGCCGCGCTGGTGCACGTGGCATGACGAAGCAGTCCGTGATCGCAATCCTTTCTTGTTCGTGACGACCTTCCCCTCACCATGCTTCCCACCTTCTTTCACCGCCTGATCGCCTGCCTGCTGCTGTGTGCGGCGGTGCAGGCGCACGCGCTCACGCCGCAGGCCGCGCGTGCCATGGCGGCGGGCGAGACCGACGAGCGCATCGCCGCGCTGCAGCAGGCCATCGCCACGCCCGACGATGCGACGCTGGCCTTCATCCGCGCGATGGCCGACGATGCGGTCAAGATCGCGGGCGACCGTGCCATCACCATCAAGGACGGCAAGGGGCTGGACCCCGCCACCGGCGCCGAGGTGCCGGTGCCCGACGATGCGGAGGACATCGTCAACAACAACCGCATGCGCGGCGAGTTCGATGCCGCGCTGGCCTCGCTGCAACTGCTGTCGCCCGACGCGGCCCAGCGCCGCGCCGCCATCGAGTCGCTCAAGGAAGAGACCGACGCCGCGCGCCTGCCCCTGATCGAAAAGGCCCTCGCCGCCGAGAAGGATGCCGGCCTGCGCGGGCGGCTCGAAGCCATCCGCGCGCGCATGCTGCTGGCCGACAGCGACGCGGCCCACCGCCTGGAGGCCGCGCAGTACCTGGCCGCCAGCGGCACCCCCGCCACGCGCACCGTGCTGCTGGAGCAACTGCGCCAGGAGGCCGATCCCAAGGTGAAGGCCGCGATCCAGTCCGCGCTGGCCTCGGTGGAAGGCCGGCTGCAGTGGGGCGAGAAGCTCGCCGCGCTGTTCTCGGGCGTGAGCCTGGGGTCCATCCTGCTGCTGGTGGCGCTGGGGCTGGCCATCACCTACGGGCTGATGGGCGTCATCAACATGGCGCACGGCGAGCTGATGATGATCGGCGCCTACGCCACCTACGTGGTGCAGGGCCTGTTCCAGAAATACCTGCCCGGCGCCTTCGACTGGTACCTGGTGGCCGCCGTGCCGGCCGCGTTCTGCGCCTCCGCCCTCATGGGCGCGGCGCTGGAGCGCAGCGTGATCCGCTTTCTCTACGGCCGGCCGCTGGAGACGCTGCTGGCCACCTGGGGCATCAGCCTGATGCTGCAGCAGCTCGTGCGCACCGTGTTCGGCGCGCAGAACGTGGGCGTGGAAAACCCCGCCTGGATGAGCGGCGGCGTGCAGCTCATGGACAACCTGCAGCTGCCCTGGAACCGCGTGATCATCGTGGCCTTCGCCTTCGCGGTGCTGGCCGGCGTGGCCTATCTCATCGGCCGCACGCGGCTGGGCCTGTTCGTGCGCGGCGTCACGCAGAACCGGCCCATCGCCTCGTGCATGGGCGTCAACACCGCCCGCGTGGACACCTATGCCTTCGCCCTCGGCTCCGGCATCGCCGGCCTGGCCGGCTGCGCTTTAAGCCAGGTCGGCAACGTGGGGCCCGACCTGGGGCAGGGCTACATCGTCGATTCGTTCATGGTCGTGGTGCTGGGCGGCGTGGGCCAGCTGGCGGGCACCGTGTACGCGGCGCTGGGCCTGGGCGTGCTCAACAAGTTCCTCGAAGGCTGGACGGGCGCCGTGCTGGCCAAGATCGCCGTGCTGGTCTTCATCATCGTGTTCATCCAGAAGCGGCCGCAGGGCATCTTCGCGATGAAGGGGAGGGAGGCATGAGCGCCCGTCGTCGTCTTCATCGCCGCCCGCCGCGCCACCTGCCTCTGCCTGCCTAGAAGAAGAAGCCCATGCCCCATCGAGACATCTCCCTTCCTGCGCCAGCGCCGCTGCTCACGCGGTCCGGCTGGTCGGCGTTCATCGTCGCGCTCATCGCCGTGTGCGCGGTGGCGCCCGTGCTCAACCTGTGGCTGCCCGCCGGCAGCCCGCTGCACCTGTCCGACTACGCGGTGGCGCTGCTGGGCAAGATCATGTGCTACGCCATCTGCGCGCTGGCCATGGACCTCATCTGGGGCTACACCGGCATCCTGAGCCTGGGCCACGGCCTGTTCTTCGCCCTGGGCGGCTACGTGATGGGCATGTACCTCATGCGCCAGATCGGCCGCGACGGCAACTACCAGAGCGACCTGCCGGACTTCATGGTGTTCCTGGACTGGAAGGAGCTGCCCTGGCACTGGGCGCTGTCGGACAGCTTCGCCGCCACCTTGGTCCTCGTCGTGGCCGTGCCGGGGCTGGTCGCCTTCGTGTTCGGGTACTTTGCCTTCCGCTCGCGCATCAAGGGCGTGTATTTCTCGATCATCACGCAGGCCATGACGTATGCCGCCATGCTGCTGTTCTTTCGCAACGAGACGGGCTTCGGCGGCAACAACGGCTTCACCGATTTCAAGCGCATCCTGGGGCAGCCGATCGCCACGCAGAACATGCGCATGCTGCTCTTCGTGCTCACGGGGCTGGCGCTGCTGGGCTCGTTCCTGCTCGGGCGCTGGCTGGTGCGCAGCAAATTCGGCCGCGTGCTCCAGGCGGTGCGCGATGCGGAGACACGCGTCATGTTCTCGGGCTACTCGCCGCTGCCCTACAAGCTCACCATCTGGACCATCAGCGCGATGATGTGCGGCGTGGCCGGCGCGCTGTACGTGCCGCAGGTCGGCATCATCAACCCGGGCGAGATGAGCGCCGCCAACTCGATCGAGATCGCTGTGTGGGCGGCCGTGGGCGGGCGCGCCACGCTCATCGGCCCCATCGTGGGCGCCTTCCTGGTGAACGGCGCCAAGAGCTGGCTCACCGTGACCGCACCGGAGTTCTGGCTGTACTTCCTGGGGGCGCTGTTCATCGCCGTCACCCTGTTCCTGCCCAACGGCATCGTGGGCCTGCTGCGGCGCCCGCGCAAGGCGGTGGAGGACGCGCGCCAGCCCCTGCGCGGCAGCGCCAAGCCAAAGGAGGGCGCGCAATGACCCCCGATCTGATGGAAGAAGGCGCGCGCCGCATCGCGGGCGATGCCCCGGCGGCACGCACGGGGCAGACCGAGTCCGGGGGCCGCACGGCCGGCTTCTCGCGCGTGGCCGTGCCCGGCGAGGTGGACGTGGCCCACGGCCGCATCCTGTACCTGGAAGACGTGCACGTGAGCTTCGACGGCTTCAAGGCCATCAACGGCCTGAACCTGGACATCGCGCCGGGCGAGCTGCGCTGCGTGATCGGCCCCAACGGCGCGGGCAAGACCACGATGATGGACATCATCACCGGCAAGACCCGCCCGGACCGCGGCACCGTGTTCTTCGGCAGCACCATCGACCTGCTGCGGCACAACGAGCCGGAGATCGCTGGCTTGGGAATCGGCCGCAAGTTCCAAAAGCCCACAGTGTTCGAACAGCTCACCGTGTTCGAGAACCTGGAGCTGGCCTTGAAGACGCACAAGGGCGTGGCCTCAAGCCTGTTCTTTCGCCTGGACTCGGCCCAGTCGGACCGGCTGGCCGAGGTGCTGCACACCATCCACCTGGCCGGCAGCGTGGCGCGCATGGCGGGCAATCTGAGCCATGGGCAAAAGCAGTGGCTGGAGATCGGGATGCTGCTGATGCAGGACCCGAAGCTGCTCCTGCTGGACGAGCCGGTGGCGGGGATGACGGACGAGGAGACGGCTCGCACGGCGGAGCTGTTCCTGACCTTGAAGGGGCGGCACTCGCTGATGGTGGTGGAGCATGACATGTCGTTCATCCGGACGATTTCGGAGAAGGTGACGGTGTTGTGCGAGGGGGCGGTGTTGGCGGAGGGGACGCTGGATCAGGTGCAGGGGGATGAGAGGGTGATTGAGGTTTATCTGGGGCGGTGATGGGTTGGGTTGTTTTTTGCGTTTGCTGTTCAGTTACGTTCCGGGGCCGGGAGTTGCGCCCGGCGGCGCACTCACTTTCTTTTGCTTCGCCAAAAGAAAGTAAGCAAAGAAAAGGCGACCCTGCTGGCTGCGTCCCTGCGCTTCGCTCCGGGCAACCTGCGGTGCTCGTGCGCGGGGTGCGCCGTGGAACTCGCTTCGCGCTGCGCGCTACGCTCGGACAGCCACGGCGAGTCAGTTCACGAAGCAGGTGTGTCCTTCGGCACACCTGCCCACCCCGCGCCCTGCGCTCCTCGGCGCATCCAGAAGGGAACCCGCCACACGGGC